>JBBDQU010000014.1 GCA_040905865.1 Alphaproteobacteria bacterium | reverse complement strand
AGCCTGCTCTCAAGCGGATAGGGGCCGTAACATTGCGTTTTTCCGCAGCCTGCTAATGCTGTTTCAAGCCGCTGCACAACATCGTCATTCTTCTCGTAGTCAGGGATTACTGTTCTTTCTTTGTCGATCTTTGCACGGATATCCCCGCACGCTTTCTGAATATCTTTCTCGAAATTCTCAATCAATTCTTTTGGGACAACCCGGCAGCCCCTAATAGCATTGACAGCTGTGCTCATCGCCTTTTCGACTTCCTCGACATGTTTCTTGGCTTTGTCGAAGTCGTTCTCCATGTCAGTAATGACAACGCGTCGGTTCTTCACGAACTCTTTGGCTGTCTGGTGTGATATCCAAAACCTTCCGTTGAAACTCTCCAGCGCAGCCAAAAGCGCGTCGCGCGTCGATTTGTTATAACGGTAGAGATCAAGCATCACGTTGGTATCAACGGTGAGGATACCTTTATCCCAAGCTGCATCGTAATCTGTCTGATCAAGAAAATACCAAGGGAATCTATCGCGCATTTTGCCTCCACCTATGTTACCTGAACTGTGGACCTCGAAATAACTTCTTTCAAGAGGCTGAGTTGGGTGTCCGCTCCAGTGCCTTCCGTAGGCGGGGTCAGATCTTGTTTTGTGCAAGGCTCCCGTCAAAAAAGTAGTCATCAACGAATTCGGCAAAAACCTTACCCCGAAACCGCCGCCACCGAAATCCGCTGCCCCAGCGCGTGAAACGCCGCGTCGATCCGGTCCATGCGCGACGCGTGGTTGAGGTCGAGCAGGCGGTCCACCTGCGGGGCGTGGCAGTGCAGGCGTTTCGCCAGTTCGGCCCTGGTGACGCCGCCGCAGCGCATGGCATTCCGGGTGGGCGATGCGCGCGGCGAATTGGTAAGGCTTCCAACCGGCGACCGAACGTTCCGCACAAATCAAGACCTGCGCCCGGGATGCGTCAGTGGAACGCCTGCCACAACAGGACGACACCGCCGGTGACGATGGCGGCGTCGAAGATGCCGTTGTGAAATTCCGCGGTGAAACGGCGGCTGATCCAGCGCGCGGTCAGGGTCCCCGGCGTCGCCATTGCGCCGATCAGGACCGCCAGCAGCACCATGTTCCATGGCAGCGCGCCGAAACCGGCATAGATGCCCGTGCGGACGACGCCCAGCACGGCGGAAATGGCGGCGTCGGTGGCGATCACCTGGGTTCCGGCCAGTCCCGCCGCCATCAGGATCGACAGCAGGACAACGCCGGTGCCCGGAGTCGCGCCCATCAGGAAGCCGAACCCGAACGACGCACCGATAAATCCGGCGCCTGCCAGCCGCACCCGCAAACGCCGCAGCAGGTACCGCAGCGGCACCATGACAATCAACAGGCAGCCGATCAGTATCTGCGCGCCGCGGCCGGTCAGCAGGGTGAACCAGTACGCCCCCGCCGCCGTCGCCGGCAGGGCGCAGAGAACGACGATAACCGCCTTGCGGCGGTCGATATCCTTCCAGAAGGTGATCGCGCGGGTCGGGTTGCTGATCAGCGCGGCGAGGGATATCACCGGCACCGCCGCCTCCGCTCCGATCAGCGGCACGAGGATCAGCGGCATCAATAGCCCCGTTCCGTATCCGGCGATCCCGCCGACGATCTGTGTGCCGAAGGCCGCGACGGCGACCATCAGCAACTGGGAACAGGACAGGTCGGCGAACATGCGCGCTTCCGGGCAATGGAAAGGCCAAACACGGCAGTCGTGTCGGATCGAAACCGACTACCTCCAGGCGGGGTCAGATCCTGATTTATGCAGGGCTCCCGTCAAGAAAGCAGTCATCAACGAATTCCGCAAAGACCTTATCCGGAAACCGCCGCCACCGAAATATACAGCCCCAGCGCGTGAACCGCCGCGCCGATCCGAGTGAACCGTGCCGAAACGGTCGTCGCCAAATTGCGCGATCTCCCGCAAGTCTTCCGCGGCCCGGCCGGCAAGCCGGTATTCAGCCACGCGTCGCCCGGTGGCGCTGGCGTGCGTCGTCCCATATCTCGTCCACCGTCCGGTCACTGAAACCGCTGCGCTCGCCGTCGATCAAGGCTGCGCGGATGGCCTCTATTTCGCCTGCCGCTTCCCCTTCGCGAATCTGCCGTTCCCGGATCAGTTCCCGGAAGACCTCGCTTTCATTGCCGTAATGGCCGGACTCAATCTGCGCCTTGATCCTGGCATCCTGCCGGTCCGTGACCGATATGCATTTCTTGACCATGGACATTGTGCGGCTCCCGCTGTGATAGGCGTATTATATACTACCAGGTAGGAAAAACCAGATTTGCCGTTTAAATGACCCGCCGACGCGCCTCGACAGCGGCGCGGGGACGCAAGCATACCGGACCGGTCATCAGGATTGATGAATGGCGCGCGGCAGGTACAGGTTCACGGTCGTCCCCTGGCCGACCGCGCTGCGGATCGTCACATGGCCGCCGGACTGCTTGACGAAGCCGAACACCATGGACAGACCGAGCCCGCTGCCCTGGCCGACGTCCCTGGTCGTGAAAAACGGCTCGAAGGCGCGGTCGAGCGTTTCCCGCCCCATGCCCGTACCGGTATCGGATACCGCCAGCAGCACATAGTCGCCCCGGGTCAGGTCCGGATCCGCCGCCGGATCGTCTGTATCGAGGCGCAGATTGGACGTCGCCAGGGTCAGCATTCCGCCGTCCGGCATGGCGTCCCGGGCATTGACCGCCAGGTTGAGCACGGCGCTTTCCAGATAATATGTATCCACATCCGTCAGCCACAGCCCGTCCGCCGGTTCCGTCCGGATCTCCGTCGTGTCCCCGAGTGTCCGGCGCAGCATGCCCAGCATTGCGGCGATACTGTCGTTCAGGTTCACCGGCCCGGGCGACAGGGGCTGCTGGCGGGCAAAGGACAGCAACTGCCGGTTCAGCGACGCGACGCCAAGGGCCGCCTTCATCGCGGGCGCCACCAGGGCAAGGAGGTCGGGACGGTCCCTTAGCGCCTCTTCCAGAAAGTCGAGATTCCCGATAATGACCCCCAGCAGGTTGTTGAAGTCATGCGCGATGCCGCCGGTCAGCTGGCCGACCACTTCCATTTTCTGCGCCTGACGCAGCGAAGCCTCCAGCTCCCGCTGCCGCGCCTCGGCTTTCCTGCGCTCGGTGATATCCAGCAGCGTCACCTGGACCGCTTTCCTGCCCCGCCAGCTGATGGACCTGGAAATCGCCTGGAGATGCACGATTTCGCCGTCCCTGCGGACACCGTCATATTCATAATGGGTCGGGACATCGTTTCCCTGCAGCCGTTCCATGCGGTAAACCGCCAGCCTCTCGCGGTCATACGGCGCCGCCAGGATCGCCGTGCTTTCCAGTGCCAGCACCGCCTCCGCCGATTCATAACCGAATATTTCAGCATAGGCCTGGTTGACATAGAGCGGCTTGCGCGCCGGCGAGATGATGCTGACGCCCTGCAGCGACCCTTCGACAAGATTGCGGAAATTCTCTTCGCTTTCCTCCAGCGACAATTCGGCTCTCTTGCGATCCGTGATTTCGGCGCGAATGGCGACGGTCCCGCCATTCGATGTCCGCCGCTCCTCGCACCGGTACCATTTGCCATCCGTGCTGGCATATTCGTACCGGCCGGCGGGGTTGCGGAAGCGGTCCAGCCTTCTTTTGAAGAAATCATCGGCGTCGCGATAGGCGGGCGGCACGAAATCATGTGCGATCCCGGCGCGCAGGATTTCGGAAAAACTGACCCCGGGCCGCAGGATGCCGAGCGCCGCCAGGCGGGGAAGCGAATCGCGGTAGGCCCTGTTGCAGTACACCAACCGCTCGTCGGTGTCATAAATGGCAAGCCCTTCCGACAGCGCCTCTATCCCCTCGGACAGTTGCGAATGCAGGGCCGGCGCGTCGCGCGCCGCAAGCGCGGCTTCCCCAATTCCTGGTACCTGTTGAACGCCATCTGACATGCCGGAGCCTTCAAGACGCGCCCTCCGTATCCTGAAATACCGCGATACGGAGCCATCGTCGCTTTGTAAAAAGGGGCAATATGGGCCCCTTTTGTTAACATTCCCTTGATCCGGGAATGCCGCGATGATCAGCGCCTACTATCGCATTATCGGCCCCACTCCGCTACCGTCGACGTCTCAGACACGCAAGGGAGGAACACAACATGCGGTTTCGGGGCAGGACGGTCGTCGTCACAGGGGCGGGCGGCGGGATCGGGCGGGAAGTCTGCCTGCAGTTTGCGCGCGAGGGCGCGAAGGTGGCCGCCGGCGACCTGGATACCGCGATGGCGGAACGGGTCGCGGCGGCGGTGACCGGCGAGGGCGGCACGGCGCAGGGCTTCGCGGTCGATGTGACCAGCCCCGATTCGGTCGACGGATTCATCGCCGATGCGGATGCCGCTTTCGGCGGGCTGGACGTGCTGGTCGCCAATGCGGGCGTGCGGGAGATCGTGCCGGTGCTGGAACTGTCCTTCGAGGAATGGAACCGGGTAATCGGCGTGAACCTGACCGGGGTGTTCCTGTCCTGCCAGGCGTTTGCCCGCAACCTGGTCGCCGCCGGGCGCAAGGGGGCCATCGTCAACCTGGCCTCGACGCTGGGCGTGACGGCGGCGCCGAACCGCGCGGCCTACACCGCGTCCAAGCATGCGGTGGTCGGGCTGACGAAAGAAATGGCGATGGAACTGGGCAGGCAGGGCATCCGCGTGAACGCGGTCGGCCCCGGCGTCACCCGCACGCCGATGACCGAACGCTATTTCCAGGACGCCGACGACGCGGAAAAAATCCGCTCGATCCACGCGCTGCACCGCTGGGGCGAACCGCATGAAATCGCCAGCGCGATCCTGTTCCTCGCCTCCGACGACGCCGGCTTCTGTACCGGCACGACCCTGATGGTCGATGGCGGCTGGACGGCGGGGAAAAGCTTCTAGGACCCGACGACAATCAGACCGGCACGTCGCCGATGATCGTGGTGCGGTGCATGTGCCTTGTATAGGCCGGGTTGTAGGGCACCGCGTTGTGCATGGTGCAGCGGTTGTCCCAGAAGATCAGGTCATGCGGCTGCCAGACATGGCGGTAGATGAATTCCGGCCGCTTGCTGAATTCGAACAGTTCCTGCAGCAGCGCCTCGCTTTCCTCCGGGTCCATGTCCTTGACGTATTCGGTGTGCCCTTCGGACACATACAGCGCCTTGCGCCCGGTTTCCGGATGGGTGCGGATGATCGGGTGGGTGGCGCCCGTGGTGCGGGCGATCTGTTCCGGGGTCAGCGCCTTGCGGTCGGCATTGCCGGATTTGAAGCGGTTGTATTCGCGCTGGTAGTTGAAGACCGCATATTTCCCTTCGATCCGGGCGCGCAGTGATTCCGGCATCGCCTCCAGCACCGCGTACATGTTGCAGAACAGGGTGTCGCCGCCTTCGGGGGGGATCTGCTGCGCGTGCAGCAGCGAACCCATGGCGGGGATGCGTTCATAGGCCTGGTCGGAATGCCAGTGCCGCCCCGCATCGGCGATGCCGACGGCCTTGCCGTTTTCGCGCTTGTTGGAAATGCGGGTGATTTCCGGGTATCCGGGCAACTGGAAATCGGTCAGCACATGGACCGACAATTCGCCGAATCGTTTCGAGAAGGCAATATGATCGTCCGGCGCGATATGCTGGTCGCGGATCACGATGATGCCGTTATCCAGCAGCGCCCGGTGCAGCGCCGCCGCCTGCGCGTCGTCTTCCTGCCGCGACAGGTCGGCGCCGATGACTTCCGCGCCCAGAACCGCCGACAGGCGGTTTACCGTCAAGTCCATTTTCTTCTTCCTCCCGGGATAAGGGCCGGGCGGAGTGGTAACCCCGCCCGGGTCTTGCGGCGCTACGCGACCGGCGCCGGTTTGGCGTTGTAGTCCTCATCGCTGACATGCTCGAACCACTGGGTGCCGTTGCCCTGGTCGTCGATTTCGGACATCGCCAGATGGGTGAACAGCCGGTCGCCGGCCGAACCGTGCCAGTGCCGCGTGTTGGGCGGAATCACGGCGGTGTCGCCCGGATGCAGTTCCTGCACCTGCTCGCCTTCAAGCTGCACCCGGCCGACGCCGGAGACAACATAGAGTGTCTGTCCCACCGGGTGCGAATGCCATGCGGTGCGTGCGCCGGGGGTGAAGGATACGTTGGTCGCCCTCATGCGCGACGGCGCCTTGCCGACGATGACAGGATCCTGCAGCACGACGCCGGTGAAATTGTCCGCCGAGGCCTGCTTGGTCTGGCGCGAATTGGCCCTGTGAAGCTCCATCTTGAATTCCCTCCTGTGGTTTTGTTAGCCGTTGCGCGCAACAGTAGCGCAAACGAACCGCGCGTGTCATCGTGCTGTTAAACCTGATTGCAGGAGAATGTCATGGCGACGCCGTCGGTCGAGGACCGCAATGCGATCAACGATCTGTTCGTGCGCTATATGTGGGCGCTGGACGCGGGCGATGTGGAAGGCGTGATCGGCTGCTTCGCGCGGGACGGTTCGCTGGAAAGCCCCTCGGTCGGCAGGTACAGCGGCCAGGCGGGGCTGCGCGAATTCGCGACGCGCTTCGCCGGGTTCCGCCGGCGCGGCACGGCCCTGCGCCATTTCATCACCAACATGATCATCGACGTGACCGGCGATACGGGCCGCGCGCAATGCTACCTGGCGGTGTTCCTGGTGAAGGACGGGGCCAGCCGGCTGCTCGCCCCCGGCCGCTACGACTGCACGCTTGTGCGCGAGGACGGGATCTGGCGCTTCCAGAACCGCCTGGTGGTCATGGACCACGACTACGAACTGGAAGGTATCTGAACGAAAAAGGCGCCGGCATGGCAAGAAGTTGTTCCGGCTATCGGAGGGAAAGGCGCGTCAGCACATCCGCGAAGGCGGTGATCGCCTGTTTCACAGGCAGGTCGTTGCGAAATACCACATCGCCGACGCCCGCCGACGCCACCTTACGGTCCAGCCGCCGCTGCGACTGTTCGGCCGATTCCCGCCCGCGGCTGGACAGCCGTTCGGCGATCACGTCGCGGGATGCGGTGACATGCACCGCGTGGAACGGGCTGATCCGCGCGCGCGCATCCTCGACAACCCCGCGCGACCCGTTGACGACAACGGCGCAGCCATTGCGAAGGTCATCGACAATGGCGCCGGGCACGCCGTAATGGAACCCGTGCGCCGACCAGTGCAGCAGGAATTCGCCGCCGGACAGCATCAGATTGAATGCCTCCGGGGTTACCGGCACATGATCCTCGCCGCCGTAATCGGCGGGCCGCGTGATATAGCGCCGGGGAAAAACGAACCGGCCGGCATCGCCCAGCTGCGCGCGGGCCCCGGCGATCAGCGTGTCCTTGCCGACGCCGCTGGGTCCGACGACCAGGATCAGGGGTCCCTGTTTGCGGGCCTTGGACATTGACTGCGAACCTTCAATTTTTAACGCCACCTACAGGACCTTCACAGGTTTGTTGGATCGCCACAGGCGATTCCGACCGGACACGATCTGATCTGGGCCATAGTCATAACTTCGCAGCCAAATCCGTAAAGACGCAAGTTTCACCGCGGCGAGGAAGATGAGCGGGTTTTGTCATAACGGGTGGTGATGACCCGGAACTATTTTGAATTTATCGAAGAAACGATCGATCTGATTGCGCTGGCGGTGGAGCCACCTGCTGAAGGCGAAGGTCTCCTTCCTGGTGCGCTTGGCGGGAATGTTGGCCCAGGCGCTGCTATCCCAGGCGCTGCTATCATTGTCGCGGACGGTGACTCTTTCGTGACAGGCAGATGACAGTTTTCTTGACGTTTTACCGGAGGCGACAGTGTCGCGGCTTCCGCTTTTGCTACAGCGGGCCGTTACGCTACAATCGCGGCGCTTTTGTTTTACACACGCAACGGGTCGCGAATGTTGAAGCCGGTTCGGCCCGATTTTCGCCGCAACGTCATGCAGGAAAAATTCGATACGCAACGATCCGGCACGACCGGCGCAGGCCTGCCTTCCAACGCATTTGACAACACGAGGTGACCCCATGAACGCGACGAAGCTCAGACGTACCCTGAAATCAGGCGGCCGCGTGTTCGGCTGCATGCTGTCCCAGATGGCGTCGACACGGTTCGAATCCGTGCTGGCCGGCAGCACGCTTGATTACGCGATTATCGATTCCGAGCATGGTTCGCGCGACCGCGCCGAAATCCAGCAGCTCTGCGGGATGCTGCGCCGCGCGGATATCACGCCGGTTGTCCGCGTGCCGATCCCGAAATCGGAATGGGTCGCCATGGCGCTGGACGCGGGCGCCGCCGGCGTGCTGGTGCCCTATTGCGAAACGGTGGAAGAAGTGCAGGCGGTCGTCGCCACGGCGAAATGGCATCCGCTGAAAGGCGAATACCTGCGCCGCGCGGTGGAGGAAGGCGTCCTGCCCAGCCCGGAGACGAAAAAGTACCTGACCAACCGGCGCAAGGAATCCTTCGTCATCATCGGCATCGAATCCGAACCGGCCTACCGGAACCTCGATGCGATCCTCGATGTCGGCGGCATCGACGGCGTGTTCATCGGACCGAACGACATGTCCACCTCGCTCGGGGTGCCGGACGACTATTCGAACAAAAAATACCTCAACGTGGTCGCGGATATCATCAAACGCTGCGAGGCGCGCACGATCCCGGTCATGGTCCACCAGCAGACGATCGAAACGTCCAGCAAGGCGATCGAACTGGGCGCGCGTTTCGTGCTTCATTCGTCTGACGGCCGGATGCTGCAGCGCATTATCCAGAACGAAATGAACGCCCTGCGCAAGGCCGCCGGCGCGGGCGCGGCCAAAACGAAGGATACGGTGGAAACGGTTTAGCGGCCGGTCATGCGCCGTCCTTCTTTCCGGCGACGGGAGGGACGCAACCCCGCCGCTACCGTCGCTCGCCTATAACGGGCATCCGTCATGACTGCAAAACATTTGCCGGATTTGCGGAATCTTTCGCCATGCCGCGAGTGTTAACCATATTTTAGCACTAAAAGTTGATAATCTGCCGCGCCTGCATCCATGCTGAAGAGCATCGGCGCCACTCTGACGCGTTTGGATCACCTGACGGAAAGTCCAGCCCATGGCGAACGACGTCGCGGAAGAACAGAAACTGCGAGTAACGGCGCTGGAGAGTTCGGCAATGCCGTCCGCGGGGAAAGCGGCGTACTGCGGCCCGTGCGCCAGCCCGGACGATATCCTGGCGATTGCTCCCGGACGATGGACAGACGAGAAGGCGCTGCGCGACAGCGAGGCATATCTGCGGGCGATTGTCGAAAATTCGCCCTGGTGCATCTCCGTCAAGGACACCGAGGGACGCTATCTCGTCATCAATGACGCCTATGCCAGATGGCTAAATACCGACGGCGCGCAGATCGTCGGGAAGACCGGATCGGAAGTCGAAAACCTGCGCGATGCGGACAAGATCAGGGCCCATGACAACGAAGTCATTCAACAGCGCCGGGCCATAACCTATGAACGCGATGCGCAGCGCCATGACGGCGCCCGCCAGATATGGTCGGTCAGCAAGTTTCCGGCCATGGACAGGGACGGAAAGCTCTTTGGCGTCGCAACGATCGGCATCGACATCACGGCGCACCGGGAACTTGAAACCTCGCTGCGCCAGGCCCAGAAGATGGAATCCGTCGGGCAACTGACCGGCGGTATTGCGCATGACTTCAACAATATCCTGGGTATCATCATCGGAAATCTCGATCACCTGTCGGAAGCGCTGGCGGAGGATTCCGACCTCCACGGGCTGATCGAACCCGCGGTGCGGGCGGCGCTCAGCGGCGCGGCGCTGAACCGTCAGTTGCTTTCCTTTTCGAGTAAGCAGGCGCTGATGCCCGAGGTATTGAACCTGAACGACGGCGTCTCGGCGATGCTGGGCATGCTGGACCGCACGCTCGGGAACGCCGTGGAGATCGAGGCGAAACCGGATGACGGACTGTGGCTGACCTATGTGGACCCCCATCACCTGGAAAGCGCGCTGCTCAACCTCGCCATCAATGCCCGCGACGCCATGCCGGCGGGGGGGAAGCTGACCGTCGAGACATCCAACCTGCGGCATGACGGCGCCGGTACGGCGGCGCCGGCGGATCTTCGCCCCGGCGAATACGTCGTCATGACAATAACCGATACCGGAACCGGCATGGCGCCGGATGTCCTGGAACACGCCTTCGAGCCGTTTTTCACGACCAAGCCGGTCGGCCAGGGCAGCGGACTGGGACTTTCCATGGTGTTCGGCTTCGCCAACCAGTCCGGTGGCCATGCGGCGATCGTCAGCGCGGCCGATCAGGGGACGACGGTAAGACTGTACCTGCCGCGCGCGACCCGCCTGGACGCACCCGTCGAGAAAGATCGGGGCGAAGGACCGCAGATCGGAAGCGGAACGGTGCTGGTCGTCGAGGATGACCTGAACTACAGGGATGTCGTCGCCCGGTTGCTTCGCGACCTGGGCTACCGGGTCCTGACGGCGCATGACGGTGTGTCCGGTCTCGAAAAAATCGCGCAGGCGGCGCCTGTCGATATCGTCCTGGTCGACGTGGTCCTGCCCGGCGGCATGAGCGGCCCGGAATTCGCCGCCGAGGCCGCCCGGCGCCAGCCGGACATCAGAATCGTATACATGTCCGGCTACCCGCGGGCCGCCGCGGCGCAGCGCAGCGGTTTGCACAATGGCGCAACGATTCTTGAAAAGCCGTTCCAAAAGGCCGAATTCGTTGCCGGATTACGCAGTGTCCTCGGCGATGGCCCCGCACCCGTAGCATAACCGGCGCGGACGCGCGTCCGGAACCATCCCTGTTCCATATTGGTTTATTCAGTGCATGGGTAACACTTCTGGCTTTTGGCTGGACGTGTGATGCCGTGGAGAGAGACTTCGGCGATGGAGGAACGTCTGCGTTTTGTCGCCCGGTACCGGTATCGTCTCTACATAACACGACCGGCATGGAAAACATGCATCCGGTGTAATGTCAGCCGATCAGATCCTGAACATATCGCGGCAGGGCGAATGCCGCCTGATGAACCGAAGGGCAATAATAGCGTGTTTCGATACTGGCATCCTCGAAACGCGATTCCAGTAGCGGCAGGCCGGTGGTGCGCAGCGCTGTGTCATCCGTCGCCCAGCCGAACGCCATGCTGCCGCCCATATAAGTCGGAACCGCCGCCAGATAGCAGCCGGCATCCGCGAACAGGGCGCGCATCGCCGCCACGGATTTCGCCAGTTCTCCCGGCTGCATGAAGGGTACGCCGTTCTGCGTCACCATCACCCCGCCCGGCGCAAGACACCGCCGGCAGGCCCGGTAAAAACGATCGGAAAAAAGCGCCTCGCCCGGCCCGATGGGATCCGTCGAATCGACGATGATGACGTCATAGCGGTCATGGGTCGTTTCAGCGTGAAACAGCCCGTCGGCGATGACGATACTGGTGCGCGGATCGTCAAACGCATCGCCGCAGATCGCGCCGAGGTATTTTTTAGAAAACTCGATAACCCCGGCATCGATTTCCACCAGGGTGACGCGGCTGACGGTGCGATGCTTCAGGACCTCCTCGATCATGCCGCCGTCGCCGCCGCCGATGACCATGACCTCGCGCGCCTGCCCGTGCGCCAGCACCGGCACATGGGTCAGCATTTCATGATAGATAAATTCGTCCGCTTCGGTGGTCTGGACGACGCCGTTCAGCGTCAAGACCCGGCCGAAGCGATCATTTTCGAACAGTTCGAGGCGCTGGTGTTCGCTATCGCCCTGATACAGCAGCCTGTCTATACGGAGCCGGGAATGTACGCCGGGGTAGAGCGTTTCCTCGAACCAGTCATCGCTCACAACCTGCCCCGGCGATGTTCCCCCACTTCAATACGTTCCGGCTTGAAGGCGCGCCGCAGGACTTCAACAGCCAGATGCGGCTCCGTTTCGCCGCACATGAACACATCCATTGCCGCATAGCCGTATTCCGGCCAGCTATGGATACTGATATGGGATTCCGCCAGAACGGCCACGCCGGATACGCCGCTGTTTTCCGTGAAATGATGCAAATGCAGATGCAGCAGGGTGGCGCCCGACACCTTGATACAATCCCGCAACGTCGCGTCGATGAATTTGATATCGTCCAGCCGCTTTGCACCGAACAGGTCGATAATCAGATGCTTTCCTGCGAATCGGACACCATCCTCTTCCACGAAATGATCGGTATTGGGTGTAAAGCTCGGTGCCGTCTCCGGGTTCGTATCGACGGAATCCATCGATACCAGAGGGTACTCGGCGGTGAGGTTTTCGGTCATCGGGCGCATTCCCTACTCAATGGCGAAACCGGCGTCGCAAGAGCCGCGCTATATGCCGTCAAGCTGGCTCGTTTGCAAGGGAAAACTGGTCATTCCGCCATGATTTTGTCTCGCGGGAAAATTACATGCGCCGCAATTCATCGCCGTATCGTGCATCGCGGGAAATTTGCCGATATGCTGCACCTGTCGCAGCAGGCGTCAGTATTGTGAATGGCAGCAATTCAGCATGAAACTTTATGAAACGTCGAAGGGTCGTTCGCCCCTGCTGATCAGCGTTCCGCATGCCGGCACCCATATTCCCGAAACTTTGGCGGCCCGCATGACGGCGTCCGCGGTGACGTCGCCCGACGCCGACTGGCATGTCGATCGCCTGTACAATTTCGCACATGACCTCGACGCATCCTTCATTGTCGCAACGCATTCGCGCTATGTCGTCGACCTGAACCGACCGCCGGATGGCAGTTCCCTGTATCCGGGACAGGACGTCACGGAGCTCTGCCCGCTGCTGCAGTTCGACAAATCGCCGATTTACCGGCCCGGGGCAGCGCCGGACAAGGCGGAAACCGCAGCGCGGCGCGATGCCTATTGGCAGCCCTATCATGACAGGCTTTCCGACACCCTTGCGGAGATCCGCGATGCCCATGGCTATGCCCTGCTGTGGGATGCGCATTCAATCCGCTCGGTAGAGCCGCGCTTTTTCGAGGGCCGGCTTCCCGACATCAACCTGGGGTCGGGCAACGGAACAGCCTGCGCCGGCGCCCTGGCAGCCGAGCTTGTCGCGATCGCGGAACGGGCCGTCGGCTACAGCGCCATCCTGAACGGCCGCTTCAAGGGCGGCCATATTACCCGCCATTACGGCGACCCGTCGAACGGTATCCACGCGATGCAGTTGGAACTGTCGCAGATCACCTATATGGAAGAGCAGCCGCCATACAGGTTTCGCGAAGATCTGGCCAACGGCATTCGTCCCGTGCTCAAACAGTTTCTGGAGGCCATGCTGCGCTGGGGCCGGGACCATGGCGCCGGATAAGCTGAACCCAACCATCCAGGAGTGAAAGGAACATCCACATGACGAGCGAAGCATACAAGAAAGGCGAACAGGTCCGCCGCGAGGTCCTGGGCAGCAAACGCGTCGATTCCACAATGAAGGATCCGGCGGATTTCAGCCGCGCCATGATGGAGGTGACCACGGAATTCGCCTGGGGGCAGATATGGACGCGCCCCGGTATCGACCGGCGGACCCGCAGTTTCATGACCCTTGCCATGCTGGCGGCGCTGAACCGGCCGCATGAAATTGCCGTGCATGTCCGCGGCGCCCTGAACAACGGCCTGACGCGCGACGAAATCAAGGAAATCTTCCTGCATGTCCTGCCCTATTGCGGCGCCCCGGCGGCAATCGACGCAACCAGCGTCGCCAAGCAGGTTTTCGCTGAAATCGACGCCGAATAAGACCCGGACGCCACTGGAAAGCCGCCGGCCATGTCCTACGATACCCTGTTGTTCGAAATATCCGGGCAGGTTGCGCGGATTACGCTGAACCGGCCCGATGCGGCCAACAGCCTCAACGACGACATGGCCCGGGACCTGATGCTGGCGGCGATCCGGTGTGACGAGGATCCTGCCATTCGCGCGGTGCTGCTGACCGGCGCCGGAAAAATGTTCAGCGCCGGCGGCGACCTGAAAACCTTCAGCCGGTTCGGCACGGAAACGGGCGCCAGGCTGAAGGAAATCACGACCTGCTTCCATGCGGCGATATCCCGTTTCACCCGCATGGACGCACCGCTGGTCATCGCGGTGAACGGCATGGCGGCCGGCGCCGGGATGAGCCTCGCCGCATCCGGCGATCTGGTGCTGGCGGCGCGCGGCGCGCGATTCACGATGGCCTACACGGCGGCGGGACTTTCCCCGGACGGCGGTTCGACGTGGTTTCTGCCGCGGCTTATCGGCCTTCGGCGGACCCAGGAACTGATGCTGACGAACCGCATGCTCAGCGCCGGGGAAGCCCTGGAATGGGGCCTTGTCAACCGGGTCGTCGACGACGGCGCGCTGATGAAGGAAGCGGAGTCCCTGGTGGAGTACCTGGCAGGCGGCGCCACACAGGCGCTGGGCATGGTGAAGAAAATGCTGGTGGAAAGTTTTACCAACCCGCTGGAAACACAGATGGAACTCGAATCGCGCGCCATTGCGGAGATGGCGCGGAGCGATGACGGCCGCGAAGGCATCGCCGCCTTTGTCGGAAAACGGAAACCAGCATTTACCGGCCGCTGACCGGCGTGCAGGCGCCGCGTCATGACGCCACACATGTTTTTCACCTTCGAATTCCGTTGGATATGGCCTGACAGCCCAAGAATGTTGTATAATCAGGTCCCACAATCCGTTGCAGGACTACACGAATTGACCATAAGAACCGCAAAATTCGGTATTGGGCATATCGTTCGCCATCGCGTGCATTCGTTCCGCGGCGTCATATTTGACGTCGATCCCGTATTTGCCAATACGGACGAATGGTGGGATTCGATTCCGGAGAAAAACAGGCCGTCGAAAGACCAGCCCTTCTATCATCTTCTCGCGGAAAATTCGGACACGACCTATATTGCCTATGTTTCCGAACAGAACCTGCTGTTTGACGAATCCGGCGATCCGGTATCGCATCCGCAGGTGAATGAGATTTTTTCGGGTATGCAGGACGGTTGCTACGTGGTCCGCCACGGCAATTCGCATTGAGCGGATCGTGCTTGGCTGGAATCGCCTGTTGCGGTTCCCTTGAAACCCGATGTGCGATAATTTCGCATCGGGCCATGAAAAATTCAGTCGCCAACCCATTTGGGTGACGTATTTGCGTGTTAAAAAATTGTTTATTCACCCCCGCAATTGAGCCGGCACCGCAAAGAGTGCCGAATTCGTATGCAGGGGAACCGCGATGGCCAGCAACGACATACATTCAAACGCCTTCCTGAAACCGGAAACCTTCGCGAATCGCGCCGCAGGGTTCCTGTTGCTCGTTTATTTCTCGCCCCTCATCCTGTTCATTTCCGCCGCGATGGTCATGCGGTCTCGCCAGGAACCGGTCTTTGTCGCCGTGGAACTGCCGTCAAACGACGGATCAGGACAGAACAGCAGGGTCCTGTGGCGATTCCGGTGCGATGACAGCAACACATTCTTTAACCGCTTCATGACCCAGTCCCGCCTGAACCTGCTGCCGCAACTCGCCAATGTCGCCCAGGGCGATATTCCGGTTACAAAGGCGCTGCGGTAGGCTTCCCGCCGTCCGGCTCCGCGTCGTCTACTGGTTTTCGATCCGAATCGCATCGCATACGGCCGCCGTGACATCGGCTGTCGTTGCCGTGCCCCCGAGATCCGCCGGCATGACCTCTCCGGCCGCCGTAACGCGCTCTATGGCCCGCATGAGGCGCTTCGCCGCCGCGGGCTCCCCAATGTGCTCCAGCAGCATTACCGCGGACCAGAAGCTGCCAATGGGGTCGGCAACGCCCTTTCCCATGATATCGAATGCGGAACCGTGAATCGGTTCGAACATCGAAGGGAATTTCCGTTCCGGGTTCAGGTTCGCGGTCGGCGCGATGCCAAGACTGCCCGACAACGCCGCCGCCAGGTCGCTGAGCACATCGGCATGTAAATTACTCGCCACCACGACGTCGATACTCTTCGGATTCAGGACCATGCGCGTCGTCATGGCGTCGACCAGCATCTTGTCGGTGGTCACGTCGGGGTATTCGGTCTTCACTTCCGCGAATATATCGTCCCACATCACCATGCCATGGCGCTGCGCGTTGGATTTCGTCACCACGGTCAGCAATTTGCGCGGTCGCGTCCGCGCCAGTTCGAAGGCGAAGCGCATGATCCGCGCCACGCCTGTGCGGGTAAACACGGCAACATCCATGCCGACTTCCGCCGCATGGCCGCGATGCGCCCGCCCGCCGACCCCGGCATATTCGCCTTCGGAGTTTTCACGCACGATGACCCAGTCGAAATCGCCGGGACCGTATCCGGACAGCGGGCAGGTCACGCCCGGCAGCACCCGCGCCGGTCGCACATTGGCGTATTGATCGAAGCCCTGGCATATCGCCAGCCGCAGGCCCCACAGCGTGATGTGGTCGGGAACGTCCGGATCGCCGGCCGAACCGAAATAGATCGCATCGAAATTTCGGATCCGGTCCAGGCCGTCTTCCGGCATCATGGCGCCCGTCCGGCGATAGCGGTCGGCGCCCCAGTCGAAATGCGTAACGTCGATGCGGAAATCGCCAGCACGCTCCTGCAGCACGTTCAGCACTTCCAACCCGGCGCCGATGACTTCCGGCCCGATCCCGTCGCCGGGTATTGAAGCGATTTTATATTGCCGCATATCCGAAGCTTCCTTTCCTGGTCAGAGACTAAGGCGTGAATCTGCTCTATTTTTTTGGATTAAAAGCAAATTCACGTGGTTCATCGGAATCACCCGGGTGATTCCGATTAATCACGATTTGCTTTATCGCCGATCCGCATCAGACAAAAAAGTCATCCTTGCCAATCCGGGACATGTCAGTATCGCTGGCGGACAGCCTGTTGGGTACATGGCGCGTTCCAGGCCCGCTTTGCGGAAAGGCGCACAAAAAAAGCCGCCCCCGGGACGGCTTCGTCACAACGCAATCCTGTCATTGCGTCTTAATGCAGACGGTCCGGCAGGGCGCGGATCGAATCGTCGATCAGGGCGTCGCCGGCGCTGCCCGACAGCTTGCCTTCCAGCAGATTCGCGGTGGCGGACACCGCGACTTCCACCGCGCGGCGCTGTACCGCCAGCACCGCGGCCGCTTCCGCCTGGGCAATCTTGTCGCGCGCCAGCGCTTCCTGGCGTTCCAGTACGGCCTTCAGCTGTGCGGTGGCCTGTTGGCGATGGGACTCTATTTCAGCCTGGGCGCGGGCCATCAGCGCTTCCGCCTCCTGCGCCGCATCCCGCTGCTGCCGCTGATAGGCCGCCAGCGTCGCCTGGGCTTCCTCGCGCAGGCGCTGCGCTTCTTCCACCTCATTGCGGATCTGGGCGATCTTGTCGTCCAGCGCGCCGCCAATCGCATTCTTGCCGGGCTTGAACACCAGCGCGACAAATATCAGAAAGGCAACGGCAACCCAGAAAGTGGGATCGTTCAAAAGTTCCATCAGCGGCCGCCCCGCATCACCGCTTCAACCGCGGCTTTCGCTTCTTCCTGACTGATCGGTTCGCTGGTCAGGCGGCCCGCCGCCATCAGCGCCAGATCAGCCGCCATCGTACCGATATCCGCAACGACACGCCGGGTCTCGTCGGCGATCCGCTGTTCCGCATCGGCGGTTTCGTCCGCCAGCCGCTCGGCGAGCGCCTCGCGCTGCCGGGTCGCTTCTTCGGCCATTTCATGCGCCGCATCGCGAATGGCCGTCTGCGCCCGCGCCGTCGCCGACGCGATGGACGCCTCGTATTCCGCCAGCGCAGCTTCGGCTTCCGCCCGCAGTGTTTCGGCCCGTTCCAGATCGTCCTCTATCCGCTCACGCCGCGCGGCGCGTATATCGGTAATACGCGGCAACGCCACCTTCCAGAGGATGAGGTAGAGCGGGATGAAGGTCAGCACCAGCCAGAACAACTGGGTGGCAAAGACTGACGGATCAAGTTGCGGCATGGATGCTCCGCTGGATCAGTTGAAACGCTACGGGACGGACTGACTTAACCGAACAGGATAAGCAGCGCGATAACGAGCGCGAACAGCGCGATAGCTTCGACGAGGGCGAAGCCCAGCATCGTCATCGTGAACACTTCACCGCGCGCGGCCGGATTGCGGCCAACCGCGAGAATGAAGGAGGAGAACACATTGCCGATACCGATACCGGAACCGATCATGCCGATAACGGCGAGGCCGGCGCCAATAAGTTTCGCAGCTTCAATGTCCATGGTCAGTTTCCTTTTTGCAAAGTCGTGTTGAATTCGATTTACGGGAAGGCGCGCCGGTCAGTGCAGATGCAGCGCGTCATTGATATACAGGCAGGTGAGGATCGCAAAGACATAGGCCTGCAGGAAGGCAATCAGGATTTCCAGGCCGGTCAGCGCCACCACGAAGACGAGCGGCACCACCCCGGCGACTCCCAGCAGCCCGATGAATCCGGCAATGACCTTCAGCAGTGTATGCCCGGCCAGCATGTTGGCGAACAGACGAACCGACAGGCTGATCGGCCGCGAAAGATAGGAAATCACCTCAATCGGGATCAGGAGCGGATACAGCGGCAGCGGCGTGCCTGGCGGCACAAAGAAGCTGAAGAAATGCATTCCGTGCTTCACGAAACCCAGGATCGTAACGCCGATGAAAACCACCGCCGCCATCGCAAAGGTCACGATGATATGGCTGGTGAACGTGAAGCTGTATGGCGTCATGCCCAGCAGGTTGCCAATCAGCACGAATATGAAGAGCGTGAAGACGAAGGGGAAATAACTGCGCCCCTGGCTGCCGACCGTATCGCGCAACAGATTGGCGATGAATTCGTATGAAATTTCGACAGCGGCCTGCAACCGCCCCGGAACCACGGCGCTGCGCCGCGTGCCCAGCAGCAGGAAACCGGCGCACAGGACAACGGTGGCGACCATGTAAAGCGACGAATTGGTGAACGATACATCCACGCCGAAGGCGTACAGGGGAATGATCGGGTTGATTTCGAACTGCTCTAACGGACTCGCCACTATTCAACCCCGCCGTTTTTCGTTCCGATCATGTTCCGTCCTTCGAACCCTTAGGGGCTTCAACACCGTCGTCATCGTTGGTCTTCTTGTAACCGGCAGCAAGGCCGTATCCGCTGACCAGACGGAAAATGTTCAAAAAACCCGCCGCCGCGCCAAGCAGGAAGAACACGATAAGAAACCAGGGTTTTGTCTCAAGCCAGTAATCAAGAAGTACACCGATGCCAACACCGACGACCAGCGCCGCCACCAGATCGGTACCGATTCGCAGCGCGAATCCAAGGCCGTTCTGGTCGTTTTTCTTCCCGCCCTTGCCCGATTCTCCCCTGTCACCCTTGTCGTGTTGGTTTCTTGCGACGCTCAAACGCGCTTTCAGATCCCCCAGCGATGCCCGTTTTGGATCCTCGGTCATAGGTCAGTCCCTGTCCCGAATGCCATAGGCCATGCTGAAAACGCGCGCACCATACTGGCGGAAAAAGTCGAAGTCAAGGCGCAATGGACTGGATACATGCGTCCAAAAGCCGCAGAAAACCGCGCCTTTCAAACACGCGGTCAGGCGATTGCACGAAGCGCCTGCGCACCCTGCAAATCCACGGAGACAAGTTGGCTGACCCCCCGTTCACCCATTGTGACGCCGAACAGCCGATCCATCCGGGCCATGGTGATCCGATGATGCGTGATCACCAGGAACCGCGTGTCGCTGTGCGAGGCGATTTCATCAAGCAACAGGCAGAACCGGTCGACATTCGCATCGTCGAGCGGCGCATCGACCTCATCCAGCACGCAGATCGGCGCCGGGTTGGTCAGGAACACCGCAAACAGAAGCGCAATCGCGGTCAATGCCTGCTCCCCGCCTGACAGAAGCGACATCACCTGCAGTTTCTTGCCGGGCGGGCTCGCCATGATTTCGAGGCCCGACTGCAGCGGATCCTCCGCTTCGGTCAGTTCCAGATACGCCTTGCCGCCGCCGAACAGTTTGACGAACAGCTCCTGGAAATGGCCGTTGACCGTCTCAAAGGCCGTCAGCAGGCGCTCGCGCCCTTCGCGGTTCAGTTGCGAAATTCCCTGCCGCAGCCGCCCGATCGCGGCCAGCAGATCGTCGCGTTCGCTGCGCATGGAGGCGATCTGCACTTCCAGTTCCTCGGCTTCGAGTTCGGCGCGCAGGTTTACAGGACCCATATTGTCGCGTTCGCGCATATAACGGTCCAGTTTCGTCTCAACCTCTTCGGGGTCCGGCAGCACCGATTCGGCGTCGATATTGGCTTCGCGCAGGATAGCCCCCGGCGCGCAGCCCAGCCGTTCGGCAATCCGTTCCCGGACCACCGACTGGTCGCTGACCGCCTGTTCGACCTGCGCCTCGTTGCGCACCCGCTGCTCGCGGCATTCCGCCAGGCTGGATTCCGCCGCGCGCAACGCGCGGTCAGCCTCGGTCTGGGCGGTCTCGCCTGCCGCCAGCCGGTCGGCGGCGGCGCTGCGACGCGCTTCCGATTCGGAAATGCTGCCCAGCAGCGCATCGCGCTGTTCGGCGATCACCGCCGGGCGCCTGGCCAGGTCGTCGCGTATCGCTTCCGCAGCGCTGCGGCGTTCCTCCAGATCCGCGAGACGCGCCGCGGTTCCCTCCAGCCGGCTGCGCCAGACCTCGATTTCCCCGGCGACGACGCGCCGGCGGGCGATACGGTCCTGCGATTCCCGTTTCAGCCGGTCATAGGCGCTGCGCTTTTCGGACTGCTCCGCCCGCAATTCAGCCAGCTCCGCGCGCAGCACCTCGGCCCTGGCCCGTTTCGCGGCGAGATCCTCGAGACCGTCCACCGCCTGCCGGATCGCCTTCCATTGCAGCTCGGCCTCTTCCAGGTCGACGCTGGTCTGATTCGCGGCATCGGCCAGCGCCGTCAGCCGCGACCGGGCGGCGGCGGCGGCGCTGGACATGGTGCCGAATTGCTGGCGCGCCTCGTTCAGCGCGGCATAGGCGGAATTCTGCGCCCGGCGGGTTTCCTGTTCGGTCGTTTCGGCAACGGCCCGCGCGGCCTGCGCCGTTTCCAGCGCCTTCCGGCGCACAGCCTGTTCCGGCGCCATGCCCGCGTGCTTTTCGCGCAGCGCGACCAGCCGGTTCCGCTGACCAAGCCGCGTTGCAGCCGGGGTCGGCGCACCGGCGGCAATCCGGAATCCATCCCAGCGCCATAAGGCGCCATCCTTCGAAACCAGGCGCTGCCCCGGCCGTAACGCCGCATGCAGGGCATTCCCCTGGGCATCGTCAGTGACGACACCGATCTGCGAAAGGCGGCGATGCAGGACTTCCGGCGCGCGGGCGAAGCGCGACAGCCGTTCAACGCCCGTCGGAAGATCCTGCAAGATATCCATTGGCGGCAGGACCGCCCAGTGCACCGGCGCCGCGGTTTCCACCGGCGCCTCGATATCCTCGCCCAGCGCAATGCCAAGCGCCGATTCGTAGCCCGGTTCCACCGTGATCGCTTCGATCAGCGGCGCAAAAAAGTCGCCTTCCGCCGGCTCGACCAGTTCCGCCAGCGCCCGGATGTCCGCCGCAAGGCGGTCGCACTCCGCGTCGAATGCCCGGGCATGGTCGCGCGCCTCGCTCTCCGCGTCGCGTGCCGCCTTCAGCGCCGCTTCCGCCGCGGTCGCCGCCTCGCGCACTGTCGCGACGCGTTCTTCGGCTGCGTTCACCGTCGCCTCGATCTCGTTCAGCGCTGCATCGTCCGCGATGCTGTCGGCGAGTTCGATGCGTTCCCCATCAAGTTCGTTCGCACGCCGTTTCAACCGCTCGATCCGTTCCGATAACTGGTCGCGCTGGCGTTCCAGGGTCACCCGCCGCGCTTCGGCTTCCGCGGTTTCCGCCACCAGGTTGTTGCGCTCGGTTTCCTTGGCGTCGACAAGTACGGTGGCGCTCTCCAGCGCCGCCTGCGCCTCCGATTCGGATGTTGCCTCACTGTCCCGCGCCGCGTCCAGGAGCACGGCCTCCTCGGTCAGCCGCTTATTGGCGGCGCCGGCATCCGCCGCAAGCGCGCCTTCGCGTTCGATATCGGCGGTGACCTGTTCCACCCGCCGCGTCGTTTCGGCCCGCGCCTGGGTGAGACGTTCCTCTTCGCGCTCCAGTTCGCCGCGCGCCAGCAGCAGTCGCTGCAATTCGGCTGCCGCTTCGGTCTCGGCCTGCCGAAGCGCCGGCAGACCGGCGGCGATTTCCGCCTGCCGGGTCGCCGCGGCGGCGGCCGCCTCGGTCCGTGCGGCGACCGCCTGTTCGGTCAGGCGCAGCGATTCCCGCGCGGCCTCCACCGCCCGGGTGGCCGCCGTCCAGCGCAGATGCAGCAGGATCGCTTCGTGATAGCGGATATTTTCCGACAGACGGCGATACCGGACCGCCTGGCGCGACTGCCGGCGCAGCGCTTCCAGCTGCCCGTCCAGCGCCTCGATCACGTCATCGAGCCGTTCGAGGTTGGTTTCCGCCGCGCGCAGCCGCAATTCCGCTTCATGGCGGCGGGAATGCAGCCCCCGGATACCGGCGGCTTCTTCCAGCAGAACCCGGCGTTCGGTCGGTTTCGAGCCGATCAGCGCGCCGATCCGCCCCTGGCTGACCATCGCCGTCGAATGCGCGCCGCTGGCGATATCCGCGAACAGCAGTTGTACATCTCGCGCGCGGACTTCCTTGCCATTGACCCGGTATTGCGATCCCTGGCCGCGTTCAATCTTGCGGGTTATGTCGATTTCGTCGAATTCGTTGTAGGCCGCCGGCGCGTCGCGGCGCGAATTGTCGAGGCGTAACAGGACTTCGGCGATATTCCGCGACGGGCGGGTGGTGGTGCCGCCAAAGATCACGTCTTCCATTTCGCCGCCGCGCATGCTCTTGGCGGAGGTTTCGCCCATGACCCAGCGCAGCGCTTCCACGACATTGGATTTGCCGCAACCGTTGGGCCCGACAATACCTGTCATGCCGGGCTCGATCAGGAGCTCGGCCGGGTCGACGAAGGATTTGAAGCCCGTTAGCTGGAGCTTGCTGAAATGCACGTAGACCTAATCTGAAAGTTTCTTCAACAGGTCGTCAAATACCTCATATGGCTGGTTACCGACAATGCGATTATTGTCGCCGATCAGAAATGTCGGCGTGGACTTCACGTCGAACTGCTGATTGGCCGTCAACCGGGTCTGCAACATGCCATCGACAAGTTCCTTGTCTTCCAGGCAGGCCTTGAAATCCTCGCCGCTCAGCCCGCCGAGCTTGCCGATTCGCATCAATGCGCCGAACGGGTCCGGGTCCTGGGTCCATTTATCCTGATTCCGGAACAGGACGTCGAGAAACTGGAAATATCGGTTTGGCGGGGCGCAACGCGCCAGGACGGAGGCCATGAGGCCCTGCTGATCGAAGGGAAAGTCCCTGTAGATCAGCTTCACCTTGCCGGTATCGATGTAATTTTCCTTCAGGTCCGGCAAAACTTCGAGATGAAAATCGCGGCAGTGCGAACATGTCAGCGACGCATATTCAATGATCTCTATGGGCGCATCCGGATCGCCCAGGATCCGGTCTTTCAGCGCATCCGCCGCAGACGGCGGCGCCGCCTGGGCCGTCCCCACGAGGAAGAGGGCCGCAATGCCGGCCAGGCTGGCGAGGATTCGGGTCAAATCGGTCTCCCATTAGGAAATTCCTGTTTATCGCGGGCGAGTATAAAGGCGCAAATATGGCGCTATCAAGGAAGCCAACGGGATTGTGATGCGGCGCTAGCCGGAGTCTTTCCGGCCCGCTTCCCGCTGCAGAATGGCCATGCCGATCCGTTCCAGCACGGCGCGCGTTTCGTCGTCCGTCACCTTGCCGACGACTTCGCGCAAACCGGCCTTGAGCTCAGGATCCGGGACGGCCATGACTGCCGGTTTCCGGCGGGGCGACTGACGCCGGTTCATCGGCGCGTGCACCAGCCGCAGGCGCGCGACGGCGCCGTATCCGAAATGGCTGTTGATCCGCTCGACGATCAGCGGTTCCTGATGCTGCAGCTCCGTTGCAACCCCGCCTTGTACGCGGATATGCAGCACGCCGCCCGTGCGTTCTCCGCGGGAAAAGGCCAGTTTTTCGGGCTGCGACACGGCGGCAAGTTCATGGCCGACGATCGCGGGCCAGTCGGTGATCAGCGACCCTTCGCTAAACCCATGCCTGCCGATCGCCTTCGCCGTCAGTTTCTGCAGCGACGCGGCGACAGGACGAGGCCGGCCGATGCGTTCCGGCGGTTTCGGGTCCGATGTCTTTGGCTGCTTCACGTTCTTTCCACCAACGCCCATCCACTATAGTTATGCCGCATGACGACGCCGCACGATACCGCTGCCGCAAATGCGGTCAACGACCGCCCCGGGGCGATTCTCGCCTGGTACGACCGGCATCGCCGCAGCATGCCCTGGCGCGCGTTGCCCGGCGAAACGCCCAACCCTTACCACGTCTGGCTATCGGAAATCATGCTGCAACAAACTACGGTCGCCACGGTTGGCGCCTATTTCCGGCGGTTCATCGAACGCTGGCCGGACATGACGGCGCTGGCCGCAGCCGACCAGGACGACGTGCTGCATGCCTGGCAGGGACTGGGATATTATGCCCGGGCGCGAAATCTGCACCGCTGCGCCGAAACCGTTGCCGCCGAACGCGAGGGCATACTGCCCGATACGGAAGCCGAACTGCTGACCCTTCCCGGTATCGGACGGTATACCGCCGCCGCGGTCGCCGCCATTGCCTTCGGCCGCCGGGCCACTGTCGTCGATGGGAATGTGGAACGGGTTATGGCGCGGCTGTTCCGCGTGCAGACCCCGCTACCCGATGCCAAGCCGGAGCTGTATGCGCTGGCGGAATCGCTGACGCCGGACGAACGGCCCGGAGATTACGCGCAGGCAGTCATGGACCTCGGCGCCACCATATGCACGCCCCGCAATCCGCAATGCCTGATCTGCCCCTGGTCGGAAGGCTGCGCCGGGCGCGATATTGCGCCCGAACTGCCGCGCCGCGCCCCCAAGAAGCCACGCCCCCTGCGCCGTGGCATCGTCTTCTGGCTTACGAATTCGAATGGCGCGGTACTGCTGCGGCGGCGGCCGGAAAAGGGGTTGCTCGGCGGCATGATGGAATTTCCCTCGACCGAATGGCGCGAGGGCGCGGTTGTCGATATCGGCGCCGCGCGACGGGAAATCCCGCTGCCGGCGGCGGACTGGCGGCAACTGCCCGGAATCGTTGAGCACGGCTTCACCCATTTCCGGCTTGAACTGACGGTTCTGACGGGTACCGCCAATGGCAGCGCGGGAAACAGTATGCTGTGGTGTCCGATCGACCGGCTCGGCGGCCAGGCCCTGCCGACACTGATGAAGAAGGTCGTTCGGCACGTCAGGGACGCCGACAGCGAACGTTAATGCAGTTCGGCCCGCAATTTCTGGCGCAGCATATCGATGGCAATCGGCTTGCCTTCCACATTCAGGCACCAGAATGTCCAGCCGTTGCAGCTTGGCGCGCCCTGCACCGCCGCACCGACCTGGTGGATGGAACCGCGATGATTGCCGCGATGATCCGAGGCGACCACCGAACCGTCGGCCCTGACCCGCGCCGCCCAGCGCTTGCACGGGCTGGTCAGGACATCGCCCGCGGACAGCAAGCCGCGTTCGACCAGCCAGCCGAAGGGAATTCGCGGTTCGCGGCGCTTCGACGGCGTTTCGAGCAGGGCGGTGTCGCCCGGCGTCGGCGTTTCCGCGATTCGCCTTCTGGCCACCTGTGCATAGGTTTCCTCGCGTTCCAGTCCGATAAAGCAGCGGCCCAGGCGCTTTGCAACGGCGCCTGTCGTCCCGGTTCCGAAAAACGGATCGAGGATCACATCGCCCGGATTTGTCGAGGCCAGTATCACCCGGTGGAGCAGGGATTCGGGCTTCTGCGTCGGATGCGCCTTGTCGCCGTTCGAATCCTTCAGCCGCTCATGGCCGGTACAGATCGGGATAACCCAGTCGCTACGCATCTGGAGGTCTTCGTTCAGCGCCTTCATCGCTTCATAATTAAAGGTGTAGCGCGAATCCTTCGACTTGGAGCACCAGAGCATCGTTTCATGCGCATTGGTGAAACGCTTGCCGCGGAAATTCGGCATCGGGTTGGTCTTGACCCAGACGATGTCGTTGAGGACCCAGTACGACAGGTCCTGCAGCGTGGACCCGACGCGATAGATGTTGTGATAGCTTCCGATAACCCAGAGGGTCCCGTCCTTTTTCAGGATGCGCCGCGCGGCGGTCAGCCAGGCACGGGTAAACCGGTCATACTCCGCGAAGCTGTCGAACTTGTCCCACTGCTCTTCGACACCGTCGACCCGGGAATTGTTCGGCCTGTGTAAATCGCCCGCCAACTGCAAGTTATAGGGTGGATCCGCAAAGACCACATCGACCGATTCTTCGGGAAGACTATTCATCAACTCGATGCAGTCACCCAATAGAATCTGATTAAGCGGAAGTTTACGCGGGGATTCATTATGCTTTTTCATGCTGAGAACATGATTCAAGCGATTCTACGCGTCAATACTCAATTTTTGCCTAGTAATTATATTACCATATATGGTGTTTTACTTGATTCGTGACGCTATCGGTTTGAAGCTGCGCCGATGGTGGATAGTGACGCCAAGCCGGTCGAGACCGTCGCGATGCGCCGCCGTGCCATATCCCTGGTTGGTTTCCCAGCCATAGCCGGGGAAATCCGCGGCAAGTCCGGCCATGATACGGTCCCGCGTCACTTTCGCGACAATCGACGCCGCCGCGATGGATGACGACAGGGAATCGCCCATTACGACGGTCCGCACGGGACAGATCAGGTCCGGCGCGCGGTTGCCGTCAACCAGGGCAATATGCGGCGGGGCCGCCAGCGCACCGACGGCGCGGCGCATCGCCAGCATTGTTGCGCCCAGAATGTTGAGTTCATCGATTTCCGCCACGCTGGCGATGCCGAACGCGATGGTCGCATGGCGCAGCAGACCGACGAAAAGCCTTTCGCGGACGGCGGCGGACAACTTCTTCGAATCGTCGAGCCCATCGATAAGATCACCCGGCATTGTCGCGGGGTCGAGAATTGCGACGCCGGCAACGACAGGACCGGCCCAGGGGCCACGGCCGGCCTCGTCCACCCCCGCGACAATGCCGCCTGCGGCGGCTTCCATAGTCAGATCAGGCATCGTCCTTCAGTTTGTCCCGCTCTTCCTCATGCGTCCCGGCCGGCGTTTCGGATTCGCCGCCGTCCGAATGGGGTACCGTCGACGAGTTTTCGGGTTTCGGCGCCGCCGGAATGACCGTTTCGCCCTGACCGGCGATTTTCGCACCGCTCCTGCGATGGAACAACCACTGCGTGCCGCCGGCGACGGCGGCGGCGACGATTTCACCGATCCGTCTGGTGAACCGCCATTCGCGAAAATAGATGAGCCGCAGCAACCGGCGCAGGCCGACGGGCCGCTGGGCCGCACGATGGTGCAGGCGCCGGGCCGCGTCGAGCCAGAGGGGGCTGGTCACCAGCGACAATACGGTCACCGCGACAATCATGCGGTAAACTTCTGTGTTGATGACATCGCGGTTGATGGCCGCGCCGCCGATGACAAAAGAAAACTCGCCGATTTGCGCAAGAACGAGACTGGATAGAAAGGCCCGCTGGATCGGTTCGCCCATGAAACGCAGGACAAGCGTGTTCAAGATCGTCTTGAATCCGGCGATGAACAGCCAAACCAGGATCACCACCCAGATATTTTCCCACAGAAACTCCAGATCGATCAGCAACCCGATCGACAGGAAAAACACCATCAGCAGGACGCTTTGAATCGGTTGCGCCGACTCGCTGACAATGTGGCGCTGGCGGCTGCTGCTGACCAGCAGCCCGGCGAAAAACGCGCCGAAGGCGGGCGACAGTCCGATCAGGCCGGCGACTGCCGCAAAGGCGAAACACCAGGTCAGCGCCGCCACGGGCGTCAGGTCCATCCCGCCGGCGGTGACCGCGGCAAGCGGAAGGTTGATCCTGCGGCGGCGACTCAAAAAGATTGTGGCGCCCGCCAGCAGGGCAACGGTCAGGGATATCTTGAAGACGACAGCGCCCGGATCGCTATCGCCGGCAAGCGCATCGACCACGAACAGCATCGGCGCGACCGCAAGATCCTGGGCGACAAGGATACCGACCGTGATACGCCCGACGCGGGTTCGCAATTCACCGATTTCATCCAGCATCCGGATCGCGACGGCGGTGCTGCTCAACGCCAGCACAAAGCCGAACAGCACCGCATGCGACGCGGGCCAGCCGAAATACCGGGTCAGCGCCAGCACCAGCCCCACGCTGACACCGATCTGGATGAGCGCGCTGAACACGGCGATGCGCCAGGCGCGGCGGAAATTGCGCAGCGACATTTCCATGCCGATGAAATACAGCAGCATCAGCACGCCGAGTTCCGCCAGCGCCCCGACCTGGGTCCGGTCCGATATCAGTTGCAGCCCTGAAGGGCCGAGCAGGATTCCGGCAAGGATATAGCCGACAATCGCAGGCTGGCCGAGGCGCGTCATCAGCGTGCCGCAAAGCGTCGCCGCGCCGGCAACGACCGCAATCCCCGTCAGTTCAAGTCCCGCATCCATGGAACCGTTATACATGCAACGGATTGGTAAGGGATTATTTTCACTTTCTGTTTCAGACAAATGATGCAACGCCCCATCGCGGCCAGGGGCCGCCGGCCGAATCGCGCGCTACAGCAGGGTTAGCTGGTCGCCCGTCGCCGGCGGCGGCCGGAACCGATTTGAATCGAGGTCGAAACGCCGCCTGTCGAGGCCGAGTTTGCGCCGCGCCAGTCGAAACCGTGTCGCCAGCAGGTCGGCATAGACGCCGGTACCGCGCGTCCGCAAACCCCACCGGGAATCGTAATCGGCGCCGCCGCGGGTATCGCGGACCAGCGACATCACCCGCGCCGCGCGGTCCGGAAAATGCGCCTCAAGCCATTCCACAAACAGGTCGCGAATTTCCAGTGGCAGGCGCAGCAGCGTATAACCCGCACTGGTCGCGCCGGCCTCCGCCGCTGCCGCAAGGATCGATTCCAGTTCGGCATCGTTCAGCGCCGGAATCATGGGCGCGGCAAGAACGCCGACCGGCACGCCCGCTTCGCCGAGCGCCCTGATCGCGGCGAGCCGCCGACCCGGCGTCGCTGCCCGCGGCTCCATCTTCCGCGCCAGCGTGCGGTCGAGCGTTGTCACGGAGAGTGTCACCATGGCGAGCGACTGTCCGGCCATCGGCGCCAGTATGTCCAGGTCGCGCAATACCAGCGGGGATTTGGTCACGATTGCCACCGGGTGTTGGAAATCGGACAGGACCTGCAAGATGCGGCGCGTCAGCTTCAGGTCTTTTTCGATCGGCTGATACGGATCCGTATTCGCGCCCAGCACGATGACGGCCGGGCGATAGCGTGGATTGCGCAATTCCTGCTCCAGCAATTGCGGCGCATCGGGCTTCTGGAACAGTTTCGTTTCGAAATCGATGCCCGGCGACAGGCCGTAATAGGCGTGGGTCGGCCGCGCAAAACAGTATATGCAGCCATGTTCGCAACCGCGATACGGGTTTATCGAGCGGTCGAAGGGAATATCCGGCGATTCATTCGTCGCGATGATCCGCCGCGCCGCGTCCACCCCTACAGTCGTGCGCAACGGCGGCAACGGGTCGCCATCGCCGTCCCAGCCATCGTCGATTGCCACCCTTTGCTGCGCCTCGAATCGCGGCGTCCGGTTGGAGACCGCGCCACGGCCCTTGCGAGGGATATCCGGTATCTTCGAGTCCATGAGGCATTATGGAACAAAACAGGAACTTTTCAAGGCGATTCTGTATTGCCGTTTGTACCGCATTGCGTCATAACGGTTTCTCATGGGTGAACTGAGTATCATAATACCAACCCTGAATGCGGCGCCGCACCTGCGGAACAGCCTGCCGCCACTTGCCGCGTTTGAGGCAATCGACCTGGTCCATGAGGTTATTTTCGCCGATGGCGGATCGGGCGATGACACGGCGGAAATTGCGGAAGCGATTGGCGCCATTCACGTGAATGCCGAAAAAGGCCGGGGCATGCAGCTTGCCGCCGGCGCTGCGATGGCGAAAGGGCGATGGCTGTTGTTCCTGCATGCGGATACGCGCCTTGCCGCCAACTGGCATGAAGCGGTGCGGGATTTCGTCGGGGTGCCGGAGAACAGTCGCCGCGCCGGATATTTTCGCTTCCGGCTTGATGACGACAGCCTGCGTGCCTTCCTGCTGGCCAAGGTCGTGGCCTGGCGCGCGCGCGTATTCGGACTCCCCTATGGCGACCAGGCATTGCTTATTTCCAGCGACCATTATCGCCGGATCGGGGGATTCCAGGCAATCCCGCTGATGGAGGACGTGGCACTGGTCCGCCGCATCGGACGCCGTAACCTGTCGCCGTTGAAGCCGGACGCCGTTACCTCCGCGGAGCGCTACAGGCGCGATGGATATTTTTTGCGGCCGATCCGGAATTTCCTCTGCCTGATTCTGTTTTTCCTGGGGACGCCGCCGCGGGTCATCGCCAGAATATACGGGTGAAAAAGACCCTGGTCATATTCGCGCGGGCGCCGCGCCTCGGCCGGGGCAAGCGGCGGCTCGCCGCCGGTCTTGGTTCCGTCGCCGCCTGGCGGTTTCAGTGCTGGGCGCTGGATCGGGTTATTCGGCGGCTTTCCGGCGACCGCCGCTGGCGCTGCGTCATTGCGGAGACAGGGGGCCCGGCAAGATGGCCCGCAAACCTGCGCCGCATTACGCAAACCGGCGGCGACCTGGGGCGGCGCATGCACCACGCGATGCGCGGGCATGAAACCGGGCCGGTGGTACTGGTCGGCACCGACGTACCGGATATCGCGCCGCATCACATCGCCGACGCCTTCAGCGCCCTGGGCCGGAACGATGCGGTGTTCGGCCCGGCGGCGGATGGCGGCTACTGGCTGGTCGGATTGCGGCGGCCGGCATCGACGAAAGTCTTCACGGGCATCCGCTGGTCGACCGGGCACACGCTTGCGGATTCGCTGGATCGGCTTGGCCAGCGTCAACGCCACCATCTGCTGGAAACCCTGCCCGACATTGACGACGCCGGATCCCTGCACCGCTGGCGCGTGGACCGTAAACCGCATAGCCGCCGAAACTAACGTTCCTGCAACCGGGGCATCAGTTCGACGAAGTTACAGGGACGAAAGCGGTTATCGAGCTGGTTGGCCAGGATTTCATCCCAGCCGTCGCGGCAGGCGCCGGTCGATCCCGGCAGCACGAACAGATAGGTGCCTTTTGCGACCCCGGCATCGGCGCGGCTCTGTATCGTCGAACTGCCGATCTTCTGGTAGCTGATCCAGCGAAACAGTTCGCCGAACCCCTGGATTTTCTTTTCACAGACCCGGTCGAGCGCTTCCGGCGTGACGTCGCGGCCGGTGACGCCGGTGCCGCCCGTGGAAATCACGCAGTCGATTTCGGGGTTGTCGATCCAGGCCCGGAACCGGGTCTCGATCAGCGCCGCGGCGTCCTTCACGATGGCCCGGTCCGCCAGCACGTGCCCTGCCTGCTGCAGGCGCTCCACCAGCGTGTCGCCCGAACGGTCGTCCGCTTCGGTCCGGGTATCGGAAACCGTCAGGATGGCGATGGATACGGGCAGAAAGCGCCGCTTTTCGTCAATCGGCATGGCTCTCGCTCTGGGTTATTGCTTCGTCAAAGGGGATATAAACCGGCCATTCGCCCGCGGCAACCGCCTCCAGCGACGGGACGTCCTGGCCGAGGCGCAGCCGGTAGACCCAGAAATTCGTCAGAACCCGCTCGATAAAATTCCGCGTTTCCCGGGCGCGGATGCTTTCGATGAACAACAGCGGGTCATCGCGGTAATCCACCTGCCGCTGCCATTTGCGGAGATTGCCCGGCCCCGCATTATAGGCAGTGGCCATGTAGAAGAGATTGTCGCCGATGGCGGGGTCGTCGATCAGGTGCTGGATGTATTTCTGACCGAGCGACATATTGGTTTCCGGATCGTACAGGTCACGGCGCCCGCTAAATGCCGCGTCGCCACGGGCGATGAACCGGGCCGTCGCCGGCATCAACTGCATCAGCCCCGTCGCGCCCGCCCTGCTTCTGGCATTTGTCCGGAACCGCGACTCCTGCCGCATGAAGGCCAAAAGCAGCGCCTTGTCGAGCGCGTACCCGCCCTGCGGTTGCCAGGCCGGCACCGGGAACAGGGCAGCGTCATATGTTTCGCCCTGGCTCCGCTGCATCCGGCTTCCGAGACGGATGGAAACATCGGGCAGGTTCGCCTTGCCGACCAGCGCCAGAAGAACCCGCGACAATTCGGGTGACGGCGCACCGGTCAGGCGTTTCAATTCGCTTTCCGCCAGAACCGACTGACCGACTTCCAGCAGGGCAAGCGCGCGCTTCGCCGCCGGAATATGCTGCAAAAGGTCTATTTCAACAGCGCCCAGGGTCGGCAGGTTCCAGTTGAAGGGAACGGCGTCATCGAGCGCCTGAATGGCCAGCAGGCCATAGAATGTCTGCGGGAATTGCGCCGCAATGCGCAGCATAGGCGTCACGTTTTCCGGTTTACGGGCCTGCAGCCATGCCCGCGACGCCCAGAAAGCCGCCGCGGAACGCGCCCATGCGTCGCCGGCGCCCTTATCCTGCGCCAGCGCGGCAAAATGCGTCGCCGCAGTCTGGTATTCCCCAAGCCGCCAGGCCGCCAGCCCGGCCCACCAATAGCCATCGGGCACGGACAGGCCGGACCGCTTGACCGCCCGTTCCGCAAGGGACAGGGCGTCAGCATTCTTGCCGGCATGAAAATAGCCGCGCGCGATTATCGCAAGATTGTTATCGAACCCTACCGGATCGAGAATGCGCCGGAATTCCTTCGATTCAACCAGCTTTAGCGCCGCGCTGGGCCGTTCGCGCCGCACGAGGCTCTTGATCCGGTTCGTCGCCTGCCGGATGGCGATGTACTGCTTCCGGCTTAGCCGCCTGGAATCCTGTTCCGCGGTTCCGGTCGCGGCGGCGGCGGCCACGCTGCTGACGGAAACCGTCACCGGTTTCTTCGGGGCCTTCCAGTTTTGCGGCTTGCGGCGGAGCGCCAGGGCATAGATCGCCGGCGCGCCGGGATGATCGGCATATTTGTCCAGCCAGCCTTTCAATTCGGCATATCTGGAGCGATAGGCGGTGGGGTGCATATATCGCTGATACAGCACATGCCCCATCAGAAGGTTATCGGACAGTTGCGCGATAAGTCTGTCGGCAGCGGACCATCTGCCGGCTTCCTGAAGCCGGAAAATTTCCTGGTATCGCGCCGTATCGGCAAGGTCGATAACCCGCGGCGCCGTTGCTTCGGGATTCTGCCCGTCACCGCCGCGCGGCAGCGATGCGGTTTCGAGCGCGGCCGGATTCTGCGCCGTAACCGGCGCCGCCCAGCCCGTGAACAGGCCGAGAAACACAACCGAAAAAAGCCGAAACCCACCGCCGGAACGTATCATTTCACCCCTTGGAATGCCGGCCCGCAGGCATATCGCGGCGACCCCACACTCTGATTATTATGCCATATTTCCTAACGATTTTTTTTCAGACCCGCAAGCAACCGGAAATCCGCGATACCTGTCCCTATGCGCCAGGTCCCGCCAGCCGGGACTTTATTGCCAGGAAGTCGCGCCACACTTCGCGTTTCTGGCCGGGAGAGCGCAACAGATAGGCCGGGTGGAAGGTCGCCATCGCCGGAATCGGCGTCTCCAGCCCCGGGCAGGTGAAGTCATACCACTTGCCGCGCAGACGCATGATTCCTTCCTTGCGGCCGAGCAACGCCTTGGCGGAAGCGCCGCCGACGAAAACCAGCACCTTTGGCCGGACCAGCGCGATATGGCGCTGCACGAAGGGCATGCAGGCGGCCACTTCCGCATCGGTCGGATTGCGGTTGCCCGGGGGCCGCCAGAACAGGACATTCGAAATATAGGCGCTGGCGCGATCGCGGCCGATGGCTTCCAGCATGCGATCCAGCAGTTTTCCGCTGGCGCCGACAAAGGGAAGGCCCTGCCGGTCTTCCTCCGCGCCGGGGGCTTCCCCCATGATCATCAGATCCGCTTGCGGATTGCCGTCGGCGAACACCATGTTCGTCGCGGTCTGCTTGAGCGCGCAGCCCTCGAACGCCGCGACCGCGGCGCGCAATTCAGCCAGGTTTCCCGCCTTTGCCGCGGCATTGCGGCTTTCCGCCACGCCCTGGCTGGGCGCCAGCGGCGCCGGCGCGGATTGCCGCGCCGTCGGCTCAACCGGTTTGGCAGTCCGGACAGGCAGGGTCGGCGCAGGCGCCTGTCGCGCGGCAAGCTGCGCCGCCGATTCGGCGTACCGGTCGACCGGCGCATCGAGCACGGCTTCGTCCGCGCCCATCGCTATCGACCAGCGCAATGCATCCAGAGGCGAGATTGTTCCCATTGGCATGACAAGCGAGCCTGTTTGTTTCGTGCGACATTGTCTACAAAACCCCGCCACTTTGATATAGAGAATGGCGCGTAACAGTCGGGAACAGGCAAGAGGACAGAAAATGGAACGCGAATCGATGGAGTACGACGTGGTTATCGTCGGCGCCGGACCGGCCGGACTGTCGGCAGCGATACGTCTGAAGCAGCTCGCGGCCGCGCAGGAACGCGACGTCGAGGTCTGCATCCTGGAAAAGGCATCGGAAGTCGGCGCGCATATCATGTCCGGCGCGGTGCTGGAGCCGCGCGCCCTGAACGAACTGTTTCCGGACTGGAAGGAAATGGGCGCGCCGCTGAACACGCCGGTCACCGATGAAAAATTCATGTTCCTGACCGAAACCGGCGCCCTGTCCTGGCCGACCGCCCTGCTGCCGCCTGTCCTGCACAATCACGGGAACTATATCATCAGCCTGGGCAATCTTTGCCGCTGGCTGGGTGAGCAGGCGGAGGCGCTGGGCGTCGAGATATATCCCGGCTTTGCCGCCGCCGAGGTTCTGTATACCGGCGACGGCGCGGTACGCGGGGTCGCGACCGGCGACATGGGCATCACAAAGGAAGGCGAACAGGGCCCGAATTACCAGCCGGGCATGGAACTGCACGCGAAATACACGTTCTTCGCCGAAGGCTGCCGCGGCAGCCTGGGCAGGGAACTCATGACAAGGTTCGATCTTCGGGCCGATTGCGAACCCCAGACCTTCGGGCTGGGCCTCAAGGAATTATGGGAAATCGAGCCCGAAAAACACCAGCAGGGACTGGTGGTTCATACCGCCGGCTGGCCGCTGGCGTCCGATACCTATGGCGGGTCCTTCCTGTATCACCTGGAGGACAATCAGGTTGCCGTCGGCTATGTCGTCGGGCTTGACTACAAGAACCCCTACCTGTCGCCCTACGAGGAATTCCAGCGCTTCAAGACGCATCCGAAAATCCGCGAAACATTCGAAGGCGGCCGCCGGATTGCCTATGGCGCGCGCGCGATCAATGAAGGCGGCGTGCAGTCGCTGCCGAAACTGACCTTCCCCGGCGGCGTGCTGATCGGCTGCGAGGCCGGCACGGTCAATGTTCTCAAGATCAAGGGCAGCCATACGGCCATGAAGGGCGGCATGCTTGCCGCGGAGGCCGCATTCGATGCGCTCGCCAAGGAAGACGCGGGATATGACGAACTGACCGCCTATGCGGACGCCTTCCGCGATTCCTGGATTTACGAGGAACTCTCGCGGGTCCGGAACTGCCGGCCCGCGTTCAAATGGGGGCTGCTCGGCGGGACGCTATATACCGGAATCGACCAGGTCGTGTTGCGCGGCCGGGCGCCCTGGACGCTCAGGCATGGGCATGCCGACCACGAAACGCTGATCAAGGCGTCGGACGCGCAGCCGATCGGCTACCCGAAGCCCGACGGCGTCATTTCGTTCGACCGGCTTACCAACCTGGCGTTTTCGGCCACCAATCATGAAGAAGACCAGCCAGGGCACCTGAAGCTAAAGGATGCGTCAATTCCGGTGGACGTCAACCTCGCGCTCTATGATGCGCCGGAACAGCGATACTGCCCGGCGGGTGTGTATGAAATCATCCGGAACGACGACGGTTCCAACCCGCGCCTGCAGATCAACGCCCAGAACTGCGTTCACTGCAAGACCTGCGATATCAAGGATCCGACACAGAACATCGTCTGGGTCACCCCGGAAGGCGGCGGCGGTCCGAATTATCCGAATATGTGACCCTCAAAACCCTCTATATTGGATTCGGCCCCGGGAGGCCTATCTTTAACCTGCCAGACCGGACCGGAACCCGGGTCAGTATTGGAGAACGCACGATGCCGATGACATTTCGCAAGGTTCGAACCGGGTTGCTGGCGGCGGTTTCAGCCGGAAGCATCCTGATTCCCGTCGCAGCAATGTCGAATTCCGAATTTGGCAAATTCCTTGCCGGTCAGCACGCGGAGGCACTGCAGGACACCGAAAACGCGGCAAGCTTCCTGCTGCATGTCCTGGAGGAAAACCCCGACGACCAGAAGCTGCTGCGCCGCACCTTCGTCCTCGCACTGACGGGGGGACAGATGGAATTGGCGATTTCCCTGGCCAGACGCATCGACGAATCCGGCGGCCAAATGCCCACCGCGGATCTGCTGCTCGGCGTCGAACTGCTCCGCCAGGGAAATTTTGAGGCCGCGCGCGACAGGTTCGACGCCATGCCGCGCAACGGTCTAGCAACCTATTCGGCGCCGCTCGCGCTGGCCTGGTCCCTGGTCGGGCTCCAGGCCGTCGATCAGGCGCTGGCCGCGCTGGCGCCGCTGGACAAGGAAAGCGGCTTCGACGCCATGCGCGACCTGCATACCGCCCTGATCAGCGAGGTTGCGGGTCGGAATGCGGCGGCGGAAGCGGCGTATCGAAAAATTGCCGACCCTCTCGACGCAGCCCCCATCCGGGTTGTCCGGGCCGTTGCCGCCTTCCTCGAACGGAACGGCCGCGCCGGGGAAGCACGCAATATCTACGAGGGCTACCTGCGCCGCGACCCGCGGAGCCTTGTCATCCGCGGGGAGCTTGAGCGGCTTAATGCGGGTGGTCCCGCAACACCGCTCGTCGACAGTCCCGCCGACGGCATGGCCGAAAGCCTGTTCAATATAGCCTCCGCATTGCCGCGGGACCGCGCCGGGAATATCGCCATCGTTTACGCGCGGCTCGCGCTGTACCTGCGACCCGAATTCGAACTGGCGCGGCTGCTGATCGGCGAATTGATGGATGAGGAAAAGCAGCCCGAAATCGCCAACGCCATTTATGCGTCAATCGACCAGTCGTCGCCCTATGGCTGGTCGGCGCGCCTGCGGATCGCCGATAATCTGGCTGACTTGGGCGACGTGGATCAGGCCGTGTCGATCCTGGAAAAAATGGCGGCGGAGCGGATGGAACGGACCGACGCGCTGATCCGGCTCGGCGGCATTCTGCGCAGCAAGGAACGCTATGCAGAAGCGGTCGGCGCATACGACCGGGCCGCTGCGCGTTTCACCGAGGCCGATTCAGGAGACTGGTTCTTTTACTATAACCGCGGCATTGCGCTGGAGCGGTCGGATTTGTGGCCACGGGCCGAGAAGGATTTCCTGAAGGCGCTGGAGCTGCAACCGGATCAACCCTATGTCATGAACTATCTGGGGTATTCCTGGGCTGAAAAAGGCATGCATATGGACCGGGCGCGCGCGCTGATCGAAAAAGCCGTGGAACTGCGCCGCAATGACGGCTTCATTGTCGACAGCCTGGGCTGGGTCCTTTACCGCCTCGGCGACTACACGGAAGCGGTAAGGCAGCTTGAACGGGCCGTACGGCTGCGGCCAAGCGACCCGGTCATCAACGATCACCTGGGCGATGCGTATTGGCGGGTCGGCCGGAAACTCGAAGCGCGGTTCCAGTGGCAGCATGCGTTGGACCTGAATCCGGAGGAATCCGAAATCAAGAAGATCCAGCGCAAGCTGACCAACGGCCTGGATGACGAGAACGCAGACAGTTCGGGCGGATGAGCGGCCATCCGGCAGGCACGGCCGTCGTTTCGGCGCCTGCGAAAATCAATCTTTACTTCAATGTCATCGGGAAACGCCCCGACGGCTATCACGTGGTCGACAGCCTGATCGGATTCACCCGGCTGGGCGACGTTCTCGCCATTTGCGACAGCGACTCGCTGGATGTCGTCTGCGACGGCCCCTTCGCAGGAAAAATGCCTTCCCCCGACCGGAACCTGGTGTACCGTGCTGCGCAGCGTCTCGCGGATGCCGCCGGCGTTTCCGCCCGCGCCCATATCGCCATTACGAAAAACCTGCCTGTCGCCTCGGGGATCGGCGGCGGCTCCAGCGATGCCGCCGCCGCCATGAAGGGGCTTTCCTCGCTCTGGAGGATTCCCGATGGCGCAGTGAATCTGCCCGAAATCGGCCTCGCGCTCGGCGCGGACCTGCCCGTCTGTCTGCTGGCGCGCACGGCGTTCGCGGGCGGTATCGGCGAGGTGCTCGAAGACGCCCCGGCGCTGCCGCCTGCCGGTATCCTGCTCGTCAATCCGGGAATCGGGGTTGCGACCGCATCGGTTTTCGGCGCGCGAAAGGGCGATTTTTCGCCGCTGAACCGGCCGCAGCGTTCTCCCGGGGACATTGCCGGCCTGGCCAGCATGCTCGCGGAACGGGGCAATGACCTGACGGATGGCGCCATACAGCTATGCCCGGCGATCCGCACCGTACTGAGGACCCTAGAGAAGACTCCGGGTTGCCTGCTGGCCCAGATGTCCGGTAGCGGCGCCACCTGCTTCGGCCTGTTCGCGGACGCGGCGGCGGCAAGACGCGCCGCAGAGACAATCCCGCATGACGGCTGGTGGGTTGCGCCGACGGAACTGACGGGTAGCCATTCGGCCTGACGCGTCCCGGTATCGGTCCACGCCACGTCTGACCGGGTTGCAGAAATTGCCGGTAAAAAAAGTAACAACTTTTCACTGTGTTTATTTTGAATTTGTGAGGCCGAAGACTATTCTCACAGCCGCTTCTGCAACAAACCGTTATCGCGACTCGATTGGGTCCGCGACCTGGTAGGGCAATAGCCGTATGTTTTACGTATCGACCTGGGGAGGCACCGCATCGGGCTGGTTCGCGCGCGCCATGTCCTTGCATCCCGAAGTTGTCTGTTTCCAGGGGACCCGAAGCATCCCGCCCTACCCGGCGGGAATCATGCCCGACATGGAGCCGGACGCGTTCGCCGAGGGCCTCCATCAGCTATGGGGCACCAGCCGGCATACCAAAATATTCGGCGCGACCAACGGCTTTCACGGTCTTGCGATGAAGACCGCCATCGAAGAAAGGAATGGAACCTTCGCGTCGGCAGTTCGCCATCCAATCATGCGGATACACGGACTCTATTGTCACTATGCAACGACCGTGACCGATGCCCGGCTTGAGGGACCCGACGTGTACAGGCCGTTTCGTGAAGATATGAGCGAATTTGCGGAACTGGAACTCGTGGACCAGACGTTCCGGCTGAAACCGTTTTCCAGGGAATTCCTGATGATGGCGTCGCCCACGGTCAAATATGACATGATCGCGATCCGCAACCTGCCCCTTGAGAACATTATCCGGTTCGAGGAACTGACGAGGAACCGCGAATACTTCGCGCAATGCTTCCGTATGCTTGTCGGCCGTTTCACCGACTATGCTGCCAGCCTGTATGACAACCCCGATACGCGGGTGTCAGTCGGCTATTTCGACATGAAACCCGAACCGACCGAGGCTTACCTCGATACCGTCTTCAACCAGCCGCGCTACGGGTCCAAATCGCGCGGCATGGACCTCAATACGCCAGAGGAAGTGTTCGACGCCTGGCCCGATTTCTACAAGTTCCTGTTCGCAATGTGCCTCAAGGCCGAAGGCGGGATAACCGCCGTGGAGGATTACCGCAAGCTTGGATATAACCTTCCCGAAGTATACTCGAAGATCAACTACCCGCGCCTGTCCCCCGCTATCTGGCGAGCTGTCGCCGGGTATGACGGGACAATCGACTCTCTTCTGACCCGTGACGCCCTGCTCTGCGAATGCATCGAGAAAGAGGTGGCCTTGCGGACCACGGCGCTTCGGGCGGAGATAGAGACGGCCCGTGCGGAGACGAAAGCAGCCGAACGGGAAGCAAGCGCAGCAAGGGAGCGCGCTGATGCGGCGACGGCGGAGGCCATTGCGGCCAGGGCGATCACCGACCTTGCCAAAGGCGAGGCCGAGACGGCAAGGGCGGATCTGGATGCCCTTCGGACTGACAATTCCTGGCGCATTTCCGGACCGTTTCGCGCCCTCGGTCGTCGTCTGCGCGGATCGGATTAAAGCGGGAGACTGTCACGATCCGACAATCCCGAAATAATCAGCGCCGACCGGACGGTCGGGTGCGGTTCGGTATTTTGCATCTGTTCGCGGTTGCGGGCATTCCGCGATGAGCATACATTCCCGTTGCGCAATCAGGAACAATTTGTGAATGGTGGGGCGTAGCCAAGCGGCCTAAGGCACCAGGTTTTGATCCTGGCATACGGAGGTTCGAATCCTCCCGCCCCAGCCAAACCACGATCGTTTGCGCCTATCCTGCCGCAACGTCCAAATCCGCAAGCGTGACGGTTTGAACCGCCCCGGGAGGGCCATAAACGGAACAGAAGCACTGTAAAAGCGTTGATGGACCGGGGCGGCAGGTAAACTGGCCTGCACTCAAAATTCCCGGCGCTTCCGGATGAGACGGGTCCGGGCAGATGGAGAGGACACCAGTGCCTGAATTCCCCGATGCATTAATTCTGGCGCGTTTCCAGTTCGCCTTCACGATTTCAGCGCACATAATCTTTCCGGCCTTTTCAATCGGGCTCGCAAGCTACCTCGCGGTGCTGGAAGGCCTGTGGCTCTGGCGCCGGGACGAAAGATACCTGGCGGCGTTCCATTACTGGAAGATTATCTTCGCCATCGTCTTCGGCATGGGCGTCGTCTCCGGTATCGTCATGAGCTATCAGTTAGGCACCAACTGGAGCGTCTTCTCCGACAGGACCGGCCCGATTCTTGGGCCGCTGTTGGGCTATGAGATACTCTCGGCGTTTTTCCTCGAAGCAGGTTTTCTCGGCGTGATGCTGTTCGGTTTGAATCGCGTCGGGCCCGGGCTGCACTTCTTCGCGACCCTGATGGTCGCCGCCGGGACACTCTTCTCCGCGTTCTGGATCCTCGCGGTCAATTCGTGGATGCATACACCGGTCGGTTTTGCCATCAATGACGCTGGCCAGTTCGTCCCCGACGACTGGTGGGTTGTCATCTTCAATCCCTCCTTCCCTTACCGCTTCGTCCACATGGTGCTGGCCGCCTATCTCACGACCGCCCTTGTGGTTGGCGGCGTCGGCGGCTGGCATCTCCTGCGCACGCCGGAGGATCGCGGAGCGCGGATCATGTTTTCGATGGCGATGTGGATGGCGCTGATTGTGGCGCCGCTTCAGGTTGTCGCCGGCGATTTACACGGGCTGAATACGCTTGAACATCAGCCGGCGAAGGTGGCGGCCATGGAAGGTCATTACGAGACGCAAAAGGGAGCACCGCTGATTCTCCTTGGCCTGCCCGACGACGAAGCAGCGGAGATGCGCCATACGCTGGAGATACCCCGGCTTGGCTCCATGATCCTGACGCATTCGTGGGACGGCGAGGTTCAGGGCCTCAAGTCCTGGCCCAGGGAGGACCGTCCGCCCGCAGAGATCCTGTTCTGGAGTTTCCGGATCATGGTCGGCCTGGGGTTCGCCATGGTGGGCCTTGGACTATGGAGTGCATGGGCGCGGTTCCGGCGCCGCCTCTACGACGCGAAACGACTGCAGCGCGCCGCTGTCATCATGGCGCCCTCGGGCTTCGCGGCCGTCCTGGCGGGCTGGGTCACGACCGAAGTAGGGCGGCAACCCTGGACCGTGTACGGACTGCTCAGAACGGCCGATTCCGTATCGTCGCACGACGCGCCGGCCGTCGGCGCGTCTCTCATCGCCTTCATTCTCGTCTACCTTACCGTCTTTGGCGCAGGGACGTTATACATATTGCGGCTGATGTCGAAGCGACCCGACGACGAGCTGGACGAAGTCCTCGGTCCGATCCGGTCGGCGGGAATTACACCCGCACCTTCGGTCGACCCGGACCGGACGATAAATCCCGCCAAGCGAGAAAGCTGAGCCTATGGAATTCGACCTTCCCTTCATCTGGGCCGCGCTGATCGCCTTCGCTGTTCTTGCCTATGTTATCCTGGACGGCTTCGATCTCGGCATTGGCGTGCTGTTCCCGCTTTTCAGGAGCGAGCAAAATCGCGATCTCGCGATGAATTCCGTGGCGCCCGTCTGGGACGGAAACGAGACCTGGCTCGTGTTTGGCGGTGGCGGGCTTTACGCCGTTTTTCCGCTCGCCTACGCCACTATCCTGCCCGCGCTCTATGCGCCGATAATCGCCATGCTGATCGGTCTCATCTTCCGCGGCGTCGCTTTCGAGTACCGCTGGCGCACAAAACGCGGCAAATTTCTCTGGGACTGGGGCTTTGCAGGCGGCTCGTTCGTCGCTGCTTTCGCCCAGGGGATCACCCTCGGCGCCCTGGTGGAGGGCATTGAGGTTGTCGACCGAGCCTATGCCGGCGGCTGGTGGGACTGGCTGACGCCGTTCAGCCTGTTCACCGGCATCGCGCTCGTCATCGGTTACGCGCTGCTCGGTGCGACCTGGCTGGTCATGAAGACGGCGGGCGACCTGCAGGACCGCGCGCGGAAATTTGCCTGGATAACGGGGGTTGCCACGCTCGTTCTGATTGCGGCGGTTAGCCTTGCGACGCCGTTCCTGAACCCGGCCTATTTTGAACGCTGGTTCGCGTGGCCGACGGTCTTGTTCAGCCTGGTTGTCCCGGCACTGGTTATCGGTTGCGCCTGGGCGCTTTTTCGTGGCCTTGCCGACAATCGCGATGCACAGCCCTTCCTGGCAGCACTGGGTCTCTTCTTCCTTTGCTATGCGGGTATCGGGATCAGTTTCTATCCCTACATCGTGCCGACCAGCGTCACGATCTGGCAGGCTGCCGCCCCCGACAGCAGCCTTTTGTTCCTGCTTGTCGGCGCCGCGATTCTTATCCCGATAATCCTTATCTATACCGCTCACAATTACTGGGTATTCCGTGGCAAGGTCGATCCTTCGGAGGGATATCATTGACGCCTTTCGCCCGTCGCCTCCTGTGGTTTATCGTTCTCTGGGTCGCGGGGGTCCTTGCCCTGGGCATCGCCGGATATATTATCAGGCTGATGTTCCTTGTCTGAATGCGGAACTATCGCGACACCGGTCCGTTGGTCGGTGCGTATGGTTTCGGCACGACCGGCCTTCCCCGGAGGTTGAGCCAGATCAAAGCGCCGGAGCGTGGTGTCGACTAAAAAATATGAAGCTGCGATCAAAGGAAACGCCCATGCAACCGGAACCGATATCAGCGAATATTCTCAGCCGCCGAACCGATCCTGCCATGTTCACCTTCAAATCGACGGAGGAACTGGACGAATCGCAAGCCTGGTTCGGCCAGTCCCGCGCGGTGGACGCAGTCCGGTTCGGCATCGGCATGAAGCGCGCCGGTTTCAACCTGTTCGCCCTCGGATCCAGCGGGTCGGGCAAACACAGGCTCGTCCGGAAATTTATCGACGAACAGGCGGCGACAGAACCAGCCCCGGACGACTGGTGCTATATCCAGAACTTCGCGGAACCCTACAAGCCGATCGCGCTCAACCTGCCCTCCGGCCGAGGCATGCCTTTCCAGAAGGACATGGATCGCCTTATCGAGGAGTTGAAAACGACCATACCCGCCACTTTCGAAAGCGACGATACCCGGTCGCGCTTCGAGTCGCTGGGCGAGGAATTCAACGAGCGCAGCGAAAAGGCGTTCGGCGCGCTTCAGGAAAAGGCGCGGGAAAAATCCATCGCGCTGATCCGTACACCGGTCGGCATGGCGCTGGCGCCGATGCGCGACGGCGAGGTGCTGGGCCCCGAGGCATTCCAGAAACTGCCCGAAGACGAACAGAAGCGCATTCAGGCGGATATAAATGTCCTGCAGGAAGAATTGCAGGCCATCCTTCGCGAGGTGCCTCGGTGGGGCAAGGAGCACCGCGATCGGGTACGCGCCCTGGGAAAGGAAATCACCCTGTCCGCCGTCAGCAACATTATCGGTGAACTGCGGCAGAAATATCAGGATATCCCGGCGGTAATTTCCCACCTGGATGCGGTCGAGCAGGACATTGTCGAAAATGCCGGCGATTTCCTTTCCGCTCTGCAGGAGAGTCCACCGGATGCCGCCGCCCAGCCGGACGGCGCCAAAGGGCCCCCTTCGTTCCAGCGCTATGAAGTCAACCTGCTGCGGAACCATGCCGGCGACCGGACGGGTGCGCCGGTCATTTACGAAAACCATCCGACGCATGGCAATCTGCTGGGACGGGTTGAATACATCGCCCAGTTCGGCGCGCTGAGCACGAATTTCACGCTGATCAAGCCGGGCGCCCTGCACCGGGCAAACGGCGGCTATCTGATTCTGGATGCGCTGAAGGTGCTGATGCAGCCCTTTGCCTGGGAGGAACTGAAGCGAACCATCAAGGCGCAGGAAATCCGGATCGAAAGCCCCGGCCAGGCGATGGGACTGATCAGCACGGTTTCCCTTGAGCCCGAACCGATCCCCCTGAACGTCAAGGTGATTCTTCTGGGCGACCGCCGCCTCTATTACATGCTCGCGGCGCTGGATCCGGAATTTCCGGAAATATTCAAGGTCGCTGTCGATATCGAAGAGGAAATCGACCGGACACCGGAAACGACAGATCTGTTCGCGCAGTTCGTGGCGGGGATCGCAAGGCAGGAATCCCTCAAACCGCTTGACGCCGGCGCGGTCGCCCGGGTCGTCGATCATGCCGTCCGTCTGGCGGGAGACGCCGAAAAGATATCCTGCCACACGCAAAGCATTACCGATGTCCTTTGCGAAGCCGATTACCGGGCCGGTCAGTCGGGCAAGGCGATTGTAACGGCGGCGGATATTCAACAGACCATCGACGCGCAGATCCATCGCGCCGACAGGGTCCGCGAACGCACCCAGGAGGCGATCCGGCGCGGCACCATTCTGATCGATACGAAGGGCGCGCGCGCCGGGCAGGTCAACGCGCTTTCCGTCCTGCAGCTTGGCGGATTCGCCTTTGGCCAGCCATCGCGCATTACCGCCAGCGTGCAGCTTGGCAAGGGCGACGTGATCGATATCGAACGGCAGGTCGAACTCGGCGGACCGCTGCATTCGAAAGGCGTGCTGATTCTGTCCGGCTTTCTTGGCGAACGGTTCGGCCTGACGCGGCCGCTCGCGCTGAAGGCCAGCCTGGTCTTCGAACAGTCCTATGGCGGCGTCGACGGCGACAGCGCCTCTTCGGCGGAGCTCTACGCCCTGCTTTCGGCCCTCGCGGATACGCCGATCCGGCAGGGTTTCGCGGTGACAGGGTCGGTCAACCAGCACGGCCAGGTGCAGGCCATCGGCGGCGTGAACGAAAAAATCGAGGGATTCTTCGATGTTTGCCGGCAGGGCGGGCTGACCGGCGACCAGGGCGTAATGATCCCGGCGTCGAACGTGAAGCACCTGATGCTGCGGCACGATGTGGTGCAGGCCGCGACAGACGGCAAATTCCGGATTTTCCCTGTCGAGACGATCGATCAGGGTATGGAAATACTGACCGGGGTTCCGGCGGGCGCGCGGGACGACTCCGGCGAATATCCGGCCGACACCATCAATGGCCGCATAGAACGGAAGCTTGAGACACTGTCCGACGTGGTCCGGAAGTTCAACGCGAAAGCCAATTCGGAGAGCGACAGATGACCGAACGCGGCATACTGGTCAGCCGGATCCTGGTGGCGCTCGATTCCGGTACGACCGTGTCGGCGGGCCTGGAGGTCGCCGCGGAACTGGCCGGACGGTTGCGCGCGGAACTGCAGGGGCTGTTTGTCGAGGATGGCGATCTGTTGCAGGTCGCCGCCCTGCCGTTCACGACCCAGGTGAACCTTATGACGGGCGGCAGCCTGCCGCTCGAATCCGCCGACCTGGAACTGCAGATGGCCCGGCTTGCCAGCGCCGCGCGGCGCCGCTTGTCGGCGGCGGCGGAACGCGGGCATGTTCCGTGGTCGTTCCGCATCGTCAGGGGGCGGATCGCGCAGGAGGTCGCGGCGGCCGCGGAAACGGTCGACCTGGTCATTGTCGAAGGCGGGCTGCATCGCGGACCGGTACTGGCGCGGCTCGGCCTGCCGGCCAGAACGACGATCCAGAACCTCCGGCGCCCGGTGCTGGTGCTGCGGGCCGGGCGCCACCTGACAGGCCCCGTTGCGGTCGTCTTCGATGGCACGGAAATCGGGGAAAAGGCGCTGCAATTGGCGGACATCCTCACGCCGGACAATAACGCGCTGACGATTCTGTTCCCCGAAGCCAATCCGGAAAACCGGCAGGCGCTCGAGGCCCGCGCCAGGGAACTTCTGGGCCCCGCCGGCAATGCGGCGCATTTCCGGACGCTCAGGGCCGCGTCGCTGCCGGCGCTTTGCGAGGCGGCGCACGGCCAGAAAGCCGGCCTCCTCGTTCTCGGCGCCGACAGCCCCCTGCTGCCGCGCAGCAATGCCGCGGAAATCCTCGATTCGCTGGACTGCCCGGTGCTGCTGGTGCGATAGCCGGATCGGGCCCCGGTTGTAGAATCAGAGCATCCAGAAGGAGGCTTGGTGGTGGACGCAGTCTGGTGCGAACCCGTCTCCGCATGAGTTTCCCTGTTAAACAGGGAACATACAGGGAAATTTTCCCTGGATACGGGATCAGGGAAATGGTCTATCGATATCAGGCAGGGTTTGCGCACAGCAGGGAATTAAAAGATCGCCATTGTAGTTTCAAATCAGGGGCTTGCTGTCATCTCAAATTGCCGTAACAGGTTGCGGCCTAGCTGTGTCTACCTCCAACGTTACATATCCGGGTTTCCGGAGAATTTGGGAGAGGAGTTCGACAGTCCGTTCACTCGCCTGGACTGGGTCAGCCGCGACCGATATCCAGTGGCATGGCGCACCGGAAAATAGTTCCGCCTCTATCGCAGCCTGTCGCTGGCCGAGGCCTTGAAGACCGTCGAAACCGACGGCCTCCTGCATCCCCTATAGAACCGCCGCCGCATCGCTCACCGGATGATTACGGGACGGGCGGCCAATGAGCTCGACCTGCTGCCGGACGGATCGACCATTGCCGAATTGCTCGCCGATTACGACGTGGCGAGGAAGCAGACGCGGGCGTGCATGACGGCCATCAACCACCCGCGCGAAACCCGGATTACCGACAATCGAACCAGCACTGAGATACCGGTCGTCTTCGCTGTGGAGACCGAATCTTCCTGCTCGACACGCAGATTTATCATTGCGAATGGATTGCATTCGCAGTAGCGTGCCTGCCAGATCGAAACGGTCGGTACCTCCGATAGCGACGTTGAGGACGCGAGCAGAGAAGGCGGCGCGTCGAAGGGTTGCCGGGATAATGACGGGATGGACGAATGGGAGCCTCGGGACAGAACCTCGCAGTGGAGGAGCTTTACCTCCGGCATCACGCGGCACTGCGGCGGTTCCTGGCGCGCATGCTCCGCTGCGAGGAGACGGCGGCCGAGGTGGCGCAGGAAGCCTGGCTGCGCCTGATCCGCTTGGCGCCGGGACGTACCGTGGACGAGCCCCGCGCCTACCTGTTCCAGGTGGCGGCGAACGCCGCCCGCGACCGCATGGCGCGCGACCGCACGAGCACGTCGGTTATCGACGGCGGCCCGGTGCCCGAGGTGGCGCCGTGCGCCGAACCCGATGCCGAAACCGCAGCGATTGCGCGGGAGCGCCTGTCGCTGCTCGCCGATGCCGTGGACGAGCTGACCCCGCGCTGCCGCGAGGTCTTCTTGATGAGCCGGCTCGACGGGCTCACCAATGGCGAGATCGCCGCACGGCTCGGCATCTCCCGCAACATGGTGGAAAAGCACATCATCCGCGCCATGCTGCACTGCCGCCGTCGCCTCGACGCCGCCGGAAAATAATTGCATCTTCCCTGTCAGGAGTCGCCGCCTTCAGGCAGTCTATGGTAATGTAAGACGGGCTGGCGCCCCTCCGGGCTTCGGGCCCTGGGGTGGTCCGGCATGCGAATGGTTGGCAAAACGGCAGGATGATGAGGTCGAGGAACCGTTCCGCGAAGACCGGCCCCTGCGACGAGGCGCGCGTCGAGGAGGCGACCGCATGGTTCGTGCGCATGACGTCGGACCTCGTCACCGAAGCGGACCGCCGGGCCTTCCGCGCCTGGATCGACCGCGACCCTGCTCACCGCGCGGCCTATACCGAGGCCGAGGCGCTGTGGGGCGCGATAGGCGGCATCCCGGACCCGCGGCTCGGCTTCGGCGCCGAGGGCTATCCCTCCGGCGAGCGGGTCCGGCGCGAGGTGAAGGTCCGTCCGCGTCAGCGTCGCCGCTTGCGCCATGCCGCGGCCGCCGCCTCGCTCCTGCTTGCCGCTGTCGTCGGCCTGTGGTTCGTCGGCGGCACGGATAGCCTACGCGCCGACCATGCGACCGCGGTGGGCGAGACGAGGGAAATCACGCTCGCCGACGGCTCGGTCGTTCATCTCAACACCGACACGGCGATCACGGTCGATCTGAGCGACGACTGCCGCTGCGTCGGGCTATTGCGCGGCGAGGCGTTCTTCACCGTGGCGCCCGAACCGAAGCGCCCGTTCCGGGTGGCGGCCGGCGGCGGCGCGTCGCAGGCGCTTGGCACCGCCTTCAACGTGCGCGAGGCGGGCGAGACCGTCACCGTGGCCGTTGCCGAGGGACGGGTCCGCGTGACCGGCGAACTCGCCGCATCCGGAGAGGCAGGCAGGGTCACGCTCGCGGCCGGCGAAACGGCGCGCTACGCCGCCGCGGGCGGCATCGAGACGGGGCGCGCCGACGTGGGCCTGCTGACCGCCTGGCGCCAGGGGCGGCTGGTCTTCGCCGACAGGCGCCTTCGCGACGTGGTGGCGGCGCTCGACCGTTACCGCCCCGGCGCCATCCTGTTTCTCGATTCGAGTATAGCCGACGAGCGCTTCACCGGCGTGTTCGGGCTCGGCGACACGGACCGGGCGCTCGCCGCCATCGAGGCGGCCCTGCCCATCGATGTGGTGCGCGTCACGCCCTGGCTCACCCTGCTCCGCGCCCGCGGCTGAGGCGGCGCTCGCGCGGCGTCTCGGGCCTTTTTTCGCTCCCTCGCAAAGTTTTTTCGCTTTCGGAGATCAGGAGTCCGGCCCCTCGACCGGTCTAACCCTGTGAAACCGACGCGGAGGCGGGCCTGCCGCCACGCGCTGCGGGGCGAAATCGATGAGAGGACTGAAGCTGATGAGCGGACAAGCGAACACGGGCGACAACGGGATCGGCGCGTGCAAAGACGCCTTCCGGCGCCGGTCTCACTCACTGCTGGCGGGGGTCTCGCTTCTGGCGCTGGCCGCAGCGCCGGCCTTGGCCGAGGATTGGCAGCAGCGCCTGCGCAACATGGAAACCGGGGCGGCTCCGTCCTTCGATCTCGGCCCCATCCAGATCGCCCAGGTCACCATGGCCGAGTCGCGCCGGTTCGACATCCCGGCAGGCGATTTGCAATCGGCGCTGCTCGCCTTCTCTCAGACCGTCGATCTGCAGCTTCTCTACCCGGCAGAAATGACGGCCGGACTTGCGACCCAAGGCGTGCAAGGAGAATACACGCCTGAAGAGGCCTTGCGGCGCCTGCTCGACGGCACCGGCATGACCTATCGTTACGCAAGCGCCGACGCGGTGACGATTGAGCGCGCCGCCGGACGCCCCGATCCGAAATGGCTCAGGCCAGTGATCGTGACGCCCAAGCGCGTGGGGGAGGCGGACGACCCCGAACGTTATGACCGGATCGATCCGATATCCCGGCTGACGCGGGAGCAGTTCGGGGATCTCCCGAATGATCGTCGCCTTAGCGATGTTATGGACCGCATGCCTGGGGTGTTCTTCCGCGGGCCGGTCGGAGTCAATCGCGATATCAAGTTCCGGGGGCTGGATAAGGGATTCAACCGTTTCGAACTCGACGGAATCCAGCTTCCAGGCGTTTCCGGCGAGCGCGACTTCCGCGTCAACCGGCTGTCTCCTCTGGAAATCGACGTCATCGAGATTCTCAGAAATCCCGGAGCCTCCTACGAAGGCGACGGTATTGCCGGACGGATAGAGGCGACTTCCCGGCCGATCCCGGATGAACTGAAGTTCGAACTCGAAGCGCTCGGAGGAGGCGTCGATACCCTCGATGGTTCGTTCCGACAGTTTCGAGCCGCCGTTGGAGATCGTCCGAACGAGAACTACGGATACAACATATTCATCGATCAGGCCCGAACACCCCGCGAGAAAGACAAGACCAAGACCACGTTCGATGCGGCGAACGCCTTTAAGGAGCAGGAAATCGAGGATGAAACGGTCATCGAAGACAGCTTGAATCTAAGCGGTCAACTGGCTGTGTATCTCGGCGACGATACTTTCCGGCTGAAGCCGAAGATTAACATCCAGGAAAGCGCGAAGGACAAGCGAAAGGACAAGATAAAGCCGGGCAAGGACGTGGAGACGGAATTCGAAACAGGATCGAGCGACGACATGACCGCGGGAGCCACGCTGGAGCATGAACGCAAGTTCAACGGCGGGGTGCTTCTAAAGTCTGATTTGAGCGGGTTCCTCACGACGGAGGACGCAGACAAGCTGAAGCGCGTCTTCAAGGGAAACACATTCGATAAACAGGAAGAGGAGGTTTCCGAGCTCGACGACTATCAGGTGCAGCTGCGTTCGTCGGCAAGAATCCCGATTGACTACATTCTGCCCCAGGATTTCCACACGGGCTTTCAGCTCCGGAACAGGGTTCGTGACCAGGGCAAAACAAAGGTCGAAACCAAGGCGGACGGAACGGTCACCGACAAGACCGAACCAGGTGACAGCTTTACTGTGGATGAGCGCCTTTATGCGGGATTCATCGAATCCGAGCTCTTTTTTTCCGACAACACCAGCATTAAGCCGGGAGTTCGCGTGGAGACTCTGCAGCGATTGTCGGAAGCGTCCGGAAGTCCGAACAGTTCCACTATCCGCACCGATGTTCTGCCGTCCTTGCAGTTCCGTCATTCGCTGGACCAGAACACCGTCGTCAAGGCGGCGGTCTCGAAGAAGCTCAATCGGCCGAAGTTCGAAGAGGTTGTTCCCTTTAGCAAGGAAAAAGGAGACAGGTTCGAGGTCGGTAATCCTGATGTGCAACCGGCGGAGGCGTGGAACTTCGATCTCGAGGTAACCCATGCCACGAAATCTTATCTTTTCTCTGCGCTGCTCTTTCGCAAAGAGATATCGAACGTCATAGATATCACGAAAACAAACGAGAAAAAGAATGGCAAGGACGTATTTCAGGTCGAGAATGTCGGCGACGGGTGGGTTCACGGACTCGAGCTGGAACAGCGGATCAACATGCAGGTGTTTAACGGGAACCTGGACGGTCTCGTTCTATGGGCAAATGAGGGCATCTACGACTCGGAGCTGACACTCGATGACACAGGAGAGAAGCAGCCCTTCGCCGAACAGCGCAAATTTCTGCTGAACGCCGGCGCTGACTATCAGTTCCCGGACAAACGAACCAAACTGAATATCGCCGCGAAATATCTTGGCAGTCTGACCAAGGTAAAAGCTGTCGACGAGCGCGAAGTCGAAGACTCGCGTCTGCTCATCGATGTCGGCCTCCGCCACACCGTAACACCGAACATTACCGTTACATTCGATGTGATCAACGTATTCGATCCAGATCAGGACAAGAACCTTTTCAAGGGAACGGACACAACATTCGACTCCGAAACCTCCGGTCGCGTCTTTTTCCTGGGGTTACAGGCGAAGTTTTGATCGGACAGGACCCTCTCCGGAACTCGCCGCCCAGCTTGGGGCGAGGCGCCTCGGAGACCGTACAGCAAAGGACATGAAGCCATGAAGACAGGTGCGTTCACAAACAGGTTGGCGATGATCGCTTTTCTGCTCCCGGTTGCGTTGCCACCGGCGGCGGCGCTGGCGATGCCGAACAACCCCATACTCCTCGCTCACCGGGACGAGAGGCTCGAAGACGCAGTCGAGGCCGCGGAGCCAAGCGCCCGCAGCCGCTTCCAGGCATCCCAGATCTACGCGCAGGTCGGGCACAAATTCGTGGTGTTGGGCCATGGGGACGAAGGGCGCGACCTGATCAATCGTGCGGAGGCCCTGGCGGAAACAATCGATGTGCCGCTGCTGCGCGATGAAGCGCTTGCCCACCTGGCGAATGAAATCGCGTCCACGGATCGATTCGAACGGGCTTTGGCGGTCCATGCGCACATTGAGGATATCGAGATTCGGACCAAGCTTGGCTGGAAGCTTGTCAACAAGCTGGGCAAGGCGAGCGATATCGCCGCGGCCCGATCGATGTTGGCGAGGATGATCGATGAAGTCCTGCCGATAGAGGACGACCTGGAGCTACGAGCGGAGCTTCTTGCCGGAACCGGGGCGAACCATCGCTTTACCGAGCCCAGCGAAGGCGTACCGTTCGTTTATGAAGCTTACGGTATCGCGCAGGCGCTGTCCGATCCGTACGAACGCGGCCTGTTCTTCAACGAGATCGGCGCCAACCTCATGGATGTGGGACACACGGAGCGCGCACGGCGCGTGTTTGAGCGCTCCCGCGATCTTATCAACAAGATCGGGAATCCGCTCAATCGCGCCCGGTTTTTGGCCATGCTGGGAGGTGAGCAGGCGGAAAAAGGAGACCGTGACGCCGCTGCAAGCGATCTGGAGCTGGGAGTCGAGGCCGCGCTTCGTGTGCCGGCGGGCGAAGATCGCAACGACGTCCTCAGTGAAATCGCTCGTAACTTCGGTCAGAGCTATCGCTTCGAGCGCGGGATCGAAGTCGCCGATGCGATTGCCGATCCTTACCACCGGGCCGAGGGCTATATTCGGATCGCAAAAAACATGCATCGGCAGAAACGGGGGGAGGATGCGCTCGCACTACTCGACCGAACCGAGGCGCTGACAGGCGAGATCGTCGATCCGTACCGGCGCGGCATCGTCCTGCGCAAACTCGCCTCCGAGTGGATATCCCTCGACATGCGGGACCGGGCTGTCGCGGCCCTGCGGGCGGCGTTGGCGGCGGCAAGGCGGCTCGATGGCTGAGAGTAACTGCGCGCGGCTTGCTTCTCACCGAAGGCGCGACGGCGGGTGCTGGCAATGAAGGCGCGCGCCGTCGGGATCGCCTATCGATGGCACCGCGTGCTCGGTGGCGTTCTCGCAGCAATCGTGTTCACGCTCAGCCTGAGTGGCGCGATGAGCGTATTCAAGGATGATCTTGAGACATGGACGCTTGCCGCCAGGATTACCTGCGATTCGGCGACTGTACGGACGCCGGAACACGCAATGCGCCTGTTCGAGACGTTAGCGGACAGCTCATGGAGCGCGCGACGCCTGGAGTTGCATGACGAATGTCCGGGCCCAACCTTGCGCCTCAAGGATGGCAGAATTTTTGCGGTCGGCACCGACGGTGTCCCGATCCGGATCGACGGGATGGGCGGCATTGCGGATTTCCTCGTCAACTACCATACACGCCTGTTTCTGGGACGTGAGGGCCGTTGGCTCGTCGGCATTCTCGGCATCGGTATGTTGGGGTCGTTGGTCACTGGGGTGATCGTCCACCACAAGATACTTCGACAGTTGTTCAGCCTCCGCTTGGGCCGCAGCCTGCGGCTTCTTCTGTCCGATCTCCACAAACTGCTGGGATCATGGACGTTGCCGTTCACGGCGGTCATCGCGATTACAGGGATATGGCTTGGCGTCGCCAATCTCTTCGTGAACGATGAGGCGCTGATTCGGGCGGCAGCCGCAAAAGCGCCGGTGCCGGCGGGTCTGTTTCGGTTCGATTCATCACAAGGCAACGGAACATCACGTCCGAACCTTGACAGGCTAGTCGTGCGGGCGCGCAGCCTGCTGCCGGGTTTCGAGCCGGTCTTCATCGATTTTCGCGACATCGACGGGGCGCCTGCCTTTACTGTTGCCGGCAACCTTCGAGGCGCGCTGTTCCGTCGCCATGTCGGCGGCGCGGTCTTTGACGATCGGGGACGCGCGCTGGCTCGCCATGCACCGGGGGATCTTTCGTCTGCGGTTCGACTGCATTTCGCGGCAGCGCCGCTGCATTTTGGGGATTTTTCCGGGATCGGAGTCCGGGTTCTTTATGCGGTATCGGGGCTGTTTGCGGCAGCGCTTGTGGCCGTCGGCGCCAGCCTTCGCTGGGAGCGCTTCCGATATCAGGAACCGGATACCGGGATACCGGTGGGCGATCGCGTGACCGGCGGCGCCATGGCAGGTAGCTACGTAGCGACACTTGCACTTCCGGCGCTGGCGGTTAGCACTGGCCTTGGCCCTTCCTTCGCAGGGGGCATGCGGTTGGGCCAGATATTCGATGGCTCAGCGGCGCCGGTGCTTGGCGCCTTCCTCGGTTTATGGATGCTAAGTGCGCTCGGCTTTGGGCTGGCGCGATCGCCGCGTTCGATGTGGCGGGCAGCCTTGCTCTGCGGCGCCGGTCTCTTCGCTGGCGCGGTTGCCATCGCCGCTTGGCCTATGTCCGCCGTAACGGGCGGTTTCGCCTCGCAAGGCGGAATGTTTCATGAGGTGACATTGGTTCTTGGCGGGCTGGCAGCGCTTCAGTTGCTTGCCGCCCTGAGCTTGATGCGCGCCGTTAGGCGCCAGCAGCCGGCACAGTTGAGGTGGGGCGTTCGCCGCGCCTTGGGGAACTCGCGCACCACCGCTCTATTCCGACACAATCGTGAGAACTCAGAGCGATGAGCCATATCGGACGCACCACTTTAGCCTCTTTCCTTCTCCTTCTTGGTGTTTCAACGACGGGAGCCTTAGCCGTTGAGGGCGCCGTGCGTATCGAGCTCAACAAGCTGGAGCCGAACGGCGCGGCGTGCCGGGCCTATCTGGTGCTGGAGAACG
>JBBDQU010000013.1 GCA_040905865.1 Alphaproteobacteria bacterium | reverse complement strand
GCGCACGGAACGCACGAGACTTTTTCGATGGCTTCGGCAAGATCGGCGGCTTCGATGACAGCGAATCCGGCGATCGGTAGGGCGGATGACATGAAGGGACCATCGCGCGTTTCGAGGCCGACCGCATCCGGATTGCGCACCTGCACCGGTCTGCCGGCAATGCCAATCAGAGTGCCTTCCGAGCGCAGTTTACCATCCTGCTCGTGGGCGGCGTCTCTGACAGCCTGGGAGGTGCGGTCGTATCCAGCCTGATCGCCATATCCGATCGTGACGAACTTGGGCATTGTTTGGCCTCTATGGTTGCATTTCACAACTGGTTGCAAATTAGCAATTCCGGTTTTATATTGCAATCAGTTTTTTCAGGGTCAGCATGAACGCCAATCGCTCAAGATGCCCGATCAACCTAACGCTGGAGATGCTCGGCGACCGGTGGAGCCTTATTGTCATCCGCGACCTGATGTTTGGAAATCGCCGCCATTTCCGGGAGTTGCTCACGCAATCGGAGGAAGGAATCGCTTCGAACATCCTGGTCGATAGGCTGAGACGGCTGGAGAAAGCCGGCCTCGTAACGCGCCGCGATGATCCAAGCCATAAGCAGAAGGCCATCTACAGCTTGACCGAAGCGGCGATCGAGCTCGTTCCTCTGCTCGCACATATAGGGGCATGGGGCCGGCGTCACACACCGGTCTCGAAAGACCTTTCGGTGCGCGCACAGGTTCTCGAGGAAGGCGGCCCGGTGCTTTGGTCCCAGTTCATGAAGGAGTTGCAGCACCTCCATTTAGGCGCACCACGCCCCAAGGTCTCAATCTTCGCTCAGTTACAGGCAACCTACGAGGCTGCGATAGCCAGAGCGAAGGCAAGATCGCAAGCCTGACAAGGAGTAGCTTACCGAAATTTTGACAACGGCGAGAGAAAAAGCCGAGAACTATCGACATCGTTCGTTCGGAAAATATCGAACGAGGCATCCCACACTATCCGCTACCACGCCAGAATACTCTCCCTCACTCCCACTCGATGGTGCCGGGCGGCTTCGACGTCACGTCATAGACCACGCGGTTGATTCCGCGCACTTCATTGATGATCCGGGTTGCGACCGCTGCGATGAACGCGTGGTCGAACGGGTAAGAATCCGCCGTCATGCCGTCGCTGGACGTCACCGCCCGCAACGCGCAGACATATTCGTAGGTCCTGCTGTCGCCCATCACCCCGACGGTGCGCACGGGCAGCAGCACCGCGAAGGCCTGCCAGATGGCGTCATAAAGCCCGGCATTCCGGATTTCCTCCAGATACACCGCATCGGCCTGGCGCAGAATTTCGAGCTTCTCCCGGGTAATGCCGCCCGGAAGCCGGATCGCGAGCCCCGGCCCCGGAAACGGATGACGGCCAACCAGGGATTCCGGCAGACCCAGTTCGCGGCCCAGGTTGCGGACCTCATCCTTGAACAGGTCGCGCAGCGGTTCGACCAGCGCCAGCTTCATCCGTTCGGGCAATCCCCCGACATTGTGGTGCGACTTGATCGTCACGCTCGGCCCGCCGATGACGGAGACGGATTCGATGACATCCGGATAGAGCGTGCCCTGCGCCAGAAACCGCGCATCGTCGGTTTTGAGAGCCTCTTCTTCGAACACCTGGACGAACAGCCCGCCGATAATGCGGCGCTTTTCCTCCGGATCCGACACCCCTTCCAGCGCATCGAGAAACAGCGGCGCGACATTACGATGCACCAGCGGGATATTATAGTGGTCGCCGAACAGGGTAACGACCTGTTCGGCCTCGCCCATCCGCAACAAACCGTGATCGACGAAGATACAGGTCAGTTTTTCGCCTATGGCCTCATGGATCAGGACCGCCGCCACGGAGGAATCGACGCCTCCTGAAAGGCCGCAGATCACGCGGCCGTCGCCGACCTGCTCGCGGATGCGTTCCACCGCCTGCGCGCGAAACGCCTGCATCGTCCAGTCGCCGCCGCAGCCGGCGATTTGATGGGTGAAATTCCGCAACAGCCGCCCGCCCTGCGGCGTATGCACGACTTCGGGGTGGAACTGCACGCCGTAATAATGCCGCGCGTCGTCCGCAATGGCCGCAAACGGCGCGCCATCGCTGGTGCCGACCGAGACGAAGCCTTCCGGCAATGCCGTCACGCGGTCGCCATGGCTCATCCAGACCTGTTCGCGCGCGCCGACATCCCATAAACCGTGAAACAGCGCGCAATCCTGCTGGACCTGCATGAACGCCCGGCCGAATTCCTGGTGGCTGGACGGTTCCACATGGCCACCCAGTTGCGCGCATATCAGCTGCTGGCCATAGCAGATCCCCAGCACCGGCAATCCGCACTCGAAGACCACGTCCGGCGCGCGCGGCGCGCCCGGCGCGGTCACGCTGGCGGGGCCACCGGACAGAATGATCGCTTTTGGCCCGAATGCCGCGAGACTTTCCGCATCCACGCGGTTGAAGGGATGAATTTCACAGTAAACGCCATTTTCCCGCACGCGACGCGCGATCAGTTGAGTCACCTGGCTGCCGAAATCGATGATCAGGATACGGTCGGTCATGCGTTATTGTCGCCATTTCTGGAAAAGAAATACCTGCCCTTCGGCGCGCCGAACCGGCCCGGCCGGGCGGATGGCTGCAAAGGACGCCATTGATAGGCGATTTCCGGCAGCGTCACGCCCCACAGGCGTTCGTGCCGTTCCGCGGCCCGGATACCGCCCATTGCCTCGTAGAAGAACCGTGCCTGATTTTCCGCGAGCACCCACAACACGGCAAATTCGTGCCCGGCGTCCCGCAACGCGCACTGCATTTCCAGCAGCAGCGCCCTGCCATAACCCTGCCCCTGATGGTCCGGGGCGACATACAGGGTAAATATCTCGCCGCCATCGGCGAACCGGCGATCCCGGGACCGTCCACCACTGGCGACGCCAACCACGCCATGCCGGGGATGAACCGCGACCAGCACCGTATCCAGGCTGTTAATATGATGCGTCCAGATACGCTGCTGCTGCGCCGGCGACATCCGCACGAGAACTGAATCCGGCAGGATGCCGGCATAGGCTGCCCGCCACGCGTCAATATAGACCGTTGCGATGGCGGCGCCTTCGCCCCCACGGGCGGCGCGGATCCGGATACTGCTCACGACCCGGTGCGATAGTTCGGCGCCTCGCGCGTCACCGTCACGTCATGCACATGGCCTTCGCGAAGCCCGGAATCGGTAACCCGCACAAATCCGCAGTTCCGCTGCATTTCGCTGATCGTCGCACAGCCGGTGTAACCCATCGCCGCCTTCAGGCCGCCGACCAGTTGATGCACGACATTGGCAATCGGCCCCTTGTAGGGTACCTGACCCTCGATGCCTTCCGGTACGAGCTTGAGCGAGTCCGTAATGTCCTGCTGGAAATAGCGGTCCGCCGAACCGCGCGCCATGGCGCCGACGGAGCCCATGCCCCGATAGGATTTGTAGGACCGGCCCTGATACAGATGGACGTCGCCCGGCGCCTCGTCCGTGCCGGCGAACAGCGACCCGATCATGGCGCCGCTGGCGCCGGCGGCAATCGCCTTGGCCAGGTCGCCCGAATACTTGATGCCGCCATCGGCGATAACCGGGATATTGTGCTTTTGTCCGACCTCGACCGCATCCATGATGGCGGTCAGCTGCGGAACGCCGACGCCGGCGACGATCCGCGTGGTGCAGATCGAGCCCGGACCGATCCCGACCTTGACCGCATCCGCGCCCGCGTCGATCAGGGCTTGTGCGCCGTCCGCTGTCGCGACATTGCCGGCGACGACCTGCGCGTAATTGCTCTGCCGCTTGACGCTGTCGACGGTTTCGAGGACGCCCACGGAATGGCCATGCGCCGTGTCTATCACGATAACATCGCAGCCGGCTTCCAGCAGGGCGGCCGCCCGCTCCACCCCTTCCGCGCCGACACCAACCGCGGCCGCAACCCGCAGACTGCCATGTTCATCCTTGCTGGCATCGGGAAAACGCTGCGCCTTTTCGATATCCTTTACCGTGATAAGCCCGACGCAGCGGCGTTCATCGTCGATCACCAGCAGCTTTTCGATCCGGTTTTCATGCAGCAGCCGCTTGGCCTCGTCATGGGTGACACCCTCGCGCACGGTGATCAGCCCGCGCCGCGTCATCAGCTCCCGGACCAGTTGACTCGGGTCGTTGGCGAAACGGACATCGCGGTTGGTCAGAATGCCCACCAGCTTGCCACTGCGCTTCGCGATGACGGGGATACCGGAAATACTGTTGGCGCTCATGATAGCGAGGGCATCCGCCAGCGTCCTGTCCGGCGTGATCGTGATCGGGTCGACGACGATGCCCGCCTCGAACCGCTTTACCCGCCGGACTTCCTGCGCCTGTTTCTCAATCGACAGGTTCTTGTGAATGACGCCGAGCCCCCCGGCCTGCGCCATGGCTATCGCGAGGCGGCTTTCCGTCACCGTGTCCATCGCCGACGAAATCAGCGGAATGCCCAGCGGCACCTTATTGGTGAACCTTGTCCTTGTATCGGTATCCTTGGGCAGCGCCGAGGATCTGGCAGGCAGGAGCAGGACGTCGTCGAATGTGAGCGCTTCGCGGATTTCCATAATCATTTCTCCGGCCAGTGGAGCGCCGTTATATCACGGCATGCAGTGTGGCTAAATATTTATCTCGTATTTATCCACAAAATGCACACACTGCGGTCGTGAATGCCCGTTTCGGGCACACTGCGGTCACATTCTGGCTCTGGAACTGCAATTATTGTGGTTTTTTGTCGCAAGCGGAGAATGCGGGCGTACCCCGATACCCGATCGCCACGACATACATCTCCGCCGATTCCTTGCGGCTGGCGGGGGGCTTGGCGTGCGCCACCCGCCGGAACGCGCGTTTCAGGCGGCTCAGCAACCCGTGCTCCGTGCCGCCCTGCAGCACCTTGGCCACGAAGGCGCCGCCGGGCGTCAGGACATCCTCGGCGAAATCCAGCGCCGCTTCGGCCAGCCCGATGATCCGCAGATGATCCGTCGCCGTGTGGCCGCTGGCGGACGCCGCCATATCCGACAGGACCACATCCGCCGGACCGCCAAGTGCGCGAACGAGCCGTTCGGCGGTACCTGCGTCGTGCATGTCCCCTTCAAGAATAACGGCGCCGCTGATCGGGTCGATCGGCGTGATATCGATGCCGACGACCTTTCCCGAGGATCCAACCTTCTCCAGCGCCACCATGGTCCAGCCGCCGGGCGCCGCGCCCAGATCGACCACGCGCGCGCCTTTCTTCAGCAGCCGGTATTTTTCGTCGAGTTCCAGCAGCTTGAACGCCGCCCGGCTGCGATAGCCCTGCCGCCGGGCTTCGGCCACATAGGGATCGTTCAGCTGCCGCTCAAGCCAGCGCCGGGACGAGACCTTGCGCCCCTTGCCCGGACGCAACCGAACCGTCTCATCGCGGCTGACAGATACGTCGCGACGGCCACCCTTTCCGCCCTTACGATCGGCCAATGGGTTGCCCTTCCCGTTCGGCCGCATTCATCAGGTCGAGCAGGATACCCTCGCGCAGGCCCCGGTCGGCGACACGCAACCGGCCCACAGGCCAGCGCCGGCACATGGCTTCGAGGATGGCGCAGCCCGCGACGACAAGATCCGCCCGGTCGGAGCCGATGCAGGGATGAGCGGCGCGTTCGGCGCAGTTCATACCGCGCAATTCGTCGCTGATCTTGAGGATTTCATCGAATTCCAGAAAGGCGCCGTCGACCAGTCCACGGTCGTAGCGCGCCAGTTTCATCGAAACGCCGGTCAGCGTCGTTACCGTTCCTGACGCACCCAGCATCTGCAGTTCCCCCCGGCGCACTGACCCGGATATATCGTTACGGGCGCAGAACGGCGCCAGTTCCCGGTCGACATCGTCGATCATCGCCACGTAGCATTCCCGGGTCATCGCGGCATCGCCGTAGCGTTCGCTCAGACCGACCACGCCAAAAGGCAGCGAAATCCAGTTCGTGGCGCCCGATTCATTGCGGCAGTCCGAATTCTTGCATGCCTTCGTGTCTGCAACCGTCACTTCCGTACTGCCACCGCCGATATCGAAGACCAGCGCCCGGCGCTTTTCATCATCGAACAGCGGCGCACAGCCCAGCATCGCGAGCCGCGCCTCTTCCTGACACGAAATCGTCTCGATCCGCAATCCGGTTTCCGATTCGACACGATCAAGGAACTCCGGACAGTTCGAAGCCCGCCGGCACGCATCCGTCGCGATCAGCCGCGCCCGGTCGACCCTGCGGCGGCGCATTTTCGATGCACAGATCCGCAATGCGCCGATGGCGCGCGCCATCGCTTCTTCTGACAACACACCGGAATCGCTCAATCCTTCGCCGAGCCTGACAATCCGCGAAAAGGCGTCAACGACGCGGAAATTATCCTCGGTAGGATGGGCTACAAGCAGGCGGCAGTTATTTGTGCCCAGATCGATGGCCGCATAGACATGCATCTCCCGACCGTCAAAATCCGGGCGCCCGGGAATCTGCCGCTCCCTACCGTGCCGTCGCGGATTGACGTAAATCGCCATCGCTTTCCGACGCCCTTACCATCGTCATGCCCTTTCCCGATAAAAGATACCTGCCTGCCCGTATTCCCTGTGTAAACATATCGTAACCTGAATGTCACGCAATTGCGAAGCGAAGAATCGTAACCTGAATGTCACGCAATTGCGAAGCGAAGAAATGCGAATTCCGGCCATGAAAAACGACGTTCGTCTGGCGAAACGCTACACAAACCCGATCCGATGTGATAACAAGCGCGCCTTCTGCCCCCGTCGCAGGGTCGGCCGCGTCGGTGGGGACTGGTGAAATGGTATCACGCCTGACTCTGAATCAGGTATTGGAGGTTCGAGCCCTCCGTCCCCAGCCAACGATTTCAATGGTTTGCTTGATATTTTTGTGGCGCGCCATGACATCATGACATTAAGCGGCCAATCAAGGGAATTCGGCAGTTCATCGTGACAGGCCGGGTCTATCGCAGCAGCGCGACACCATCGAACCATGGTCCACTCTTAAACTGAATCGTCGCGCCCCGCCCCGACTGACGGGCGCGATCACCGGACGGGTGAATGCGCGACGCGCAATGGAACCATTGACTGTTTCGCACGTTATTTTATTTGAATGATCGATAACGTCGATGTGTCGAAACCGAACTGCCGATGAAAATCGAGGGGAGTATCGTGACCCGGACAGACCGGCGCATGGCGGAAGCCACAGGCGGTAAAAGTGCAAATACACGAGCCGCAAGGGCGCGCCTTCTGCAACTGGCCGAGAATCGCATTGTCATTGAAGCTGTTTCGCCGTCCGTCGACAACGGAAGGTTCGCGGCCAAAGCCGTTGCGGGGCATCTTTTCGTTGTCGAGGCTGACATATTCTGCGACGGGCACGACAAAATTGACGCGGCTGTCCTGACGCGACGGCGCGGCGCCAGGAACTGGCGCGAAACACCCATGCAGTTGTTGGAAAACGACCGCTGGCGCGGGACGGAGAACTTCGATGAGGTGGGTCCGCACGAGTTTACCATCATGGCCTGGCGCGACGAGTTCGCCTCCTGGCAGGCCGAAGTCGCAACGAAACACGCTGCTGGCGTGCCTATCGGCGTCGAACTGACGGAAGGCCGTATGTTGGTCATGCGCACAATCGAAGAGGCGAAAAATCCGACCCGGACAGACAGGGCGAAGTTAAAGACACTTTCCGCAAAGCTGAATGGGACGGAGTCGGAAGGTGAACTCTTCAGCCTCCTGATGACCGGCAAAACAACGGAGCTGATGCGACGCGTTGTGTCGCGGACCGATCTTTCCTCCCTGCCGGAACCGCTTCCGGTCTGGGTTGACCGGGAACGGGCGCTGTTCTCTGCCTGGTATGAATTGATGCCGCGCTCCATGTCGTTTGACGCCGAACGTCACGGTACCTTCGACGATGTGATCGAGCGACTGCCCTATATCAGAGACCTCGGCTTCAACGTGCTCTATTTTCCGCCGATCCATCCCATCGGCAAGACGAACCGCAAGGGACGAAACAATTCCCTGACTGCCGCGCCCGACGATCCCGGATCGCCCTACGCAATCGGTTCGAACGAAGGCGGGCACGATGCAATTCACCCGGATTTGGGAAACTTCGATGATTTTGAGAAACTGGTCGAGGCCGCGAAGTCGCACAGTCTCGAAGTGGCGCTCGATTTTGCGATCCAGTGCTCGCCCGATCACCCATGGATTGCGCAGCATCCGGAATGGTTCGATTGGCGGACAGACGGCACCATCAGGTTCGCCGAGAACCCGCCGAAGAAATACGAGGACATCGTTAACGTCCATTTTTACGGCGACGCTATTCCCTCGTTGTGGGAGGCGCTACGCGACATCGTCCTGTTCTGGATCGGGCATGGCGTCAAGATTTTTCGGGTCGACAACCCGCACACAAAGCCGCTGCCGTTCTGGGAATGGATGATCGCAGAGGTGCAGGCGAAACACCCGGACGCCATCTTTCTTGCCGAGGCCTTTACGCGACCGAAGATGATGAAGCGTCTCGCCAAGGTTGGCTTCACCCAGTCGTATAGCTATTTCACATGGCGCGACGACAAGCAGGAACTGGCCGAATACCTCACGGAGTTGACGACCGGCGACGTGCCCTATGTCATGCGGCCGAACTTCTTCGTGAATACGCCGGATATCAATCCCTACCACCTGCAGACCGGCGGTCGGGCGGGGCACCGGGTGCGCCTGATCCTCGCGGCTTCATTGTCCTCGAATTATGGCATGTATAACGGCTTCGAGATCTGCGAGGCGACGCCGATTCCAGGCAAGGAAGAATATCTGGATAGCGAGAAATACCAGCTTCGCGTCTGGGATTTCGACCGGCCCGGTCATATCAAGGACGACATCCGCCTGATCAACGCGCTTCGAAACCGGCACCCTGCCCTGCAGCAGTTTTCGGGGCTGAAGTTCTACAACGCCTGGAACGATCACATCCTCTACTACGCGAAGTTCACGCCGGACCAGTCGGACTTCGTCATGTTCGCTGTCAACCTTGATCCGGCGAATCCACAGGGCGCGGCCATTGAGGTCCCGCTTTGGGAATTCGATCTGCCGGATGAAGGCTCCATCGAGGGGACCGATCTGGTCACGGGAGATAAATTCCGGTGGGACGGCAAGATACAGCATGTCTGGCTGACACCCGACGACCGTCCCTACGCAATCTGGGCTTTGCATAATCCGGCTGCCTTGCACGATCCGGAGACGGAATGACGAGTAACGTATCCCTACATGCGGCAGTCGCCGTCCCGACGATCGATCGCAGCGACAGCGATTGGTACAAGGACGCGATAATCTACCAGCTTCACGTCAAGGCGTTCCGCGACGCCAATAATGACGGTATCGGGGACTTCCGTGGGCTGATGGAGCGGCTGGATTATATTCAGGAACTCGGCGTCGATACGATCTGGCTACTGCCGTTCTATCCTTCACCGTTGCGTGACGATGGCTACGACATCGCCGACTATGAGTCGGTGAACCAAAGCTATGGCGATATCGATGATTTCCAGCGATTCATCGCAGAGGCGCATAGCCGCGGCCTGCGGGTGATCACCGAACTGGTGATCAATCACACCTCGGACCTGCACCCGTGGTTCCAGCGGGCCCGCGAAGCCCCGCCGGGCAGTCCGGAACGGGATTTTTATGTCTGGTCCGACACTGACGAAAAATTCGCCGATACAAGGATAATATTCCTTGATACCGAAAAATCCAATTGGACCTGGGACCCGGAAGTGGGCGCCTTTTACTGGCACCGCTTCTATTCGCACCAACCGGATCTGAACTTCGATAATCCGGCAGTGCTGAAGGAAGTACTCCGCGTCATGCATTTCTGGCTGGACATGGGCGTGGATGGCATGCGTCTGGATGCCATTCCCTATCTGGTCGAACGCGAAGGCACAAACAACGAGAACCTGCCTGAGACGCATGGCGTCCTGAAGACGATCCGTGCGGAGCTCGATGCGCATTATCCGGACCGGGTGCTACTGGCCGAAGCCAATCAGTGGCCAGAGGATACGCGGACCTATTTCGGCGACGGCGATGAATGCCACATGGGGTTCCATTTCCCGCTGATGCCGCGGATGTACATGGCCCTGGCGCAAGAGGACCGGCATCCGGTCACCGACATCCTGCGCCAGACACCCCACATTCCCGACAGTTGCCAGTGGGCAATCTTCCTGCGCAACCACGACGAGCTGACCCTCGAAATGGTGACCGACAAGGAGCGTGACTACATGTGGTCGTTCTACGCATCGGACCGCCGCGCGCGCATCAATCTGGGTATCCGCCGCCGCCTCGCGCCGCTACTCGGCAACGATCGGCGTAAGATCGAGCTGATGAACGGGCTCCTGTTCTCGATGCCGGGCACGCCGGTTATATATTACGGTGACGAACTCGGCATGGGTGACAATTATTACCTGGGAGACCGCGACGGTGTGCGTACGCCGATGCAATGGTCAGCCGACCGCAATGGCGGATTCTCCCGCGCCAATCCTCAGGAACTGTATCTGCCGATCATCCAGGACCCCGTCTACGGTTACGAGGCAGTCAATGTCGAAGCGCAAGGCTGGAGTTCCGGATCGCTGTTGAACTGGATGAAACGGATGATCCGGATCCGGAAACGGCAGAAGGCTCTCGGACGAGGCAGGCTAGATTTTCTGTATCCGCGCAACCGGAAAGTTCTGGTTTATACCCGTAGCCATGACGAGGAGATCGTGCTCTGCGTATTCAATGTCAGCCGCAGTGCGCAGGCGGTGGAACTGAACCTGTCGGAATTTCGGGGCCGGGTGCCGGTCGAACTCGAAGGCGGAGTCTCGTTTCCTCCGATAGGCGATCTGCCCTATCTTCTGACCTTGCCGCCATATGGTTTCTACTGGTTCCAACTGGCCGAAACGGCTGCGCTGCCGGATTGGCATCAACCGTTGCCGGAGTTGTTGCCGGAACTGGCGACCCTCACCTGCCGCAGCGCCGAGATCGGTGCAGTCCTTTCTGGCGACGCATTGCGGCGGTTGGAGCAGGAAGTGCTGCCGGAATTCCTGCCGCTGCAGCGCTGGTTCGGCGCCAAGGGTGAAACCATTCGACAGACGCGAGTGCTGAACGGACCGGAAATCAGCTCGGAATATCAGCTATCCATCGTCGAGGTTTCGACTGAAAGCGGGCGACAAAGCTATTTCATGCCCTTCGCCACACTGTGGGGTGAGGAACATCTGCAATTCGATGCGCCTACGCTCACTGGGACGCTGGCCCGATTGCGACGCACCAACAGGCTTGGCGCGTTAGTGGACGCCGCGACCAGTCCGCGCCTTGCCGAGGCGATAGTCCGTGCGATGCGCGACCGTACAGTGCTTGAAACTGACGGCATGACACTGCGGGCAGAGGGTATGGCGAACCTCGAGAATCTGGAGGAAGTCGACGAGACCCGGGCGCTCGGCGTCGAACAATCCAATGTCTCGATTGTCTTTGCCGACAAGGGCATCCTCAAAATCTACCGCCGCCTTCAGGCTGGCCGGCAGCCTGACATCGAAGTTGCGCGCTTCCTGAACGAATCCCAGGAATTCGCCAACACGCCAGAGTTCCTGGGTGAAATGACGCTGACACGCGCCGACATGGAGCCGTATACGGTCGCTGCCTGTTTCGCCTTCGTGCCTAATCAGGGCGACGGCTGGAAAGCCATGGTCGATGCGCTGGAACGCGAGATCGAAGACAGGATGCTGGACGAACCCGGCGCCGCACTGGACGAGGCGGTCGAAGAAGAGTTTCCCTATCCGCTCGACCTGTCCGATATTATCGGCAGACGCACCGGCGAGCTGCATCGCGCACTGGCGGCGCCCACGGATAACCCGGCATTCGGCACCGAGCCGGTCAGCGAGCGCGATGTCGTTGACTGGGTCGCCGATACGCTGACGCAGATTGACGATGCGTTCCGCCGGCTGGTGACCATGGAAAGGACAAAGGAAATTGAGCAGCTCCTGTCACGGCGACATGAAATCGAAGCGCTGATCCGCAGTTTTAGCGACCGCGTTCCGGGCGGCGACAAGTCGCGAATTCATGGCGACTATCATCTGGGTCAGATCCTGATCAGCCAGGCTGACATCTACATCATCGATTTCGAGGGCGAACCGCGGCGCAAGCTGGATGAACGCCGGGTCAAGTCATCCCCGTTGCGCGATCTCGCAGGCATGCTGCGCAGCTTCGACTATGCGGCGTTCGCCGCGCTCGACCGCGCGCGATCAAGACACGGCCAGTCGGAAGTAGCGGATTCGATTGCAAAAGCCTGGCGTGACCGGTCGATCGCCCGCTTCCGCGAGGGTTATTCCAACGCGACGGTCGGTCTGGCAACAGTTCCGAAAAGCGATGAATTGTTACTCCTCTTCATGTTTCAGAAAGCGTTCTACGAAATCGGATACGAAGCGGCGAACCGACCGGCCTGGCTGTCAGTCCCCGTGCGCGGCGTCCTGTCACTGCTTGACGAGAGTGGGAACTGATGGCGGCACGGCGAAAAACCCCGACGATATCCGATCCGCCGGTTCTGTCAGAAGATATCTGTCGGGCAATAGCCGAAGGCCGCCTCGACGATCCGTTCACCTGGCTGGGTCTGCACGAGACGCCCGCCGGGCTTCGCGCCGTTTGCTTTGATCCCGGTGCCGCCGAAGCGCGCCTTACCGATGCCGATGGAACGACGGTGGCGAACCTGGAACGCGTGCACCCAGCCGGCGTGTTCGCCGCCCTGTTAAAGCGGCGCAAGCGGCGCTTCGATTATCGCTTCGCTTTTCATGGTGACGGCAAGAACTGGGGCGGACACGATCCATATTCATTCGGCCCGATACTGGGCGACCTTGACTTGCACCTGATTGGCGAGGGCAAACATCGGGAGCTTTATCGGTGTCTCGGCGCGCATCCGCGCGGCCACGAGGGCGTCGACGGCACGACGTTCGCCGTATGGGCGCCAAACGCCCGCAGGGTCAGCATCACCGGCGACTTCAATTTCTGGGACGGCCGGCGTCATCCCATGCGGTTACGACACGGCGCCGGCGTCTGGGAGATTTTTATACCTAACGTAACGGTTGGCGCGCGCTACAAGTATGAGATAGTCGGTCCGCAGGGCGAATTACTGCCTCTCAAGGCCGATCCGCTTGCCTTCCAGGAGGAATTGGCGCCGGCTACCGCCTCGGTCATCCATGGGCTCGGTTCGCATGAGGAGGTTGCCGACTGGACGGAGGCGCTGGCGGCGCGCAACGCACAGTCCAGTCCGATCTCGATCTATGAAGTTCACCTGGGATCCTGGCGCCGCGGCGTGGATGGCGGCATGCTAGACTACGATACTTTTGCCGAAAACCTGGTCGACTATGCGGTGGATATGGGCTTCACGCATCTCGAATTCCTGCCTGTATCCGAACATCCCTTTTCCGGCTCCTGGGGATACCAGCCCATCGGGCTGTATGCGCCCACTGCGCGGTTCGGTCCGCCCGAGGGCTTCGCGCGCCTGCTGGCCGCCTGTCATCGCGCCGGCCTCGGTGTGCTCGTCGACTGGGTGCCTGCGCATTTTCCTTCAGACCCGCATGGACTTGTGCGGTTCGACGGTACGCACCTTTACGAGCACGAGGACCCGCGGCTCGGCTTTCACAAGGACTGGAGCACGCTGATTTATAATTTCGGCAGACGAGAAGTCGCCAATTTCCTGACGGCAAACGCCCTGTTCTGGCTGGAGCATTACGGCGTTGATGGCTTGCGCGTCGATGCGGTCGCCTCAATGCTCTATCTAGATTATTCGCGTCAGCCCGGCGAATGGGTCCCCAACCGCTACGGCGGACGCGAGAACCTGGAAGCCGTCGAACTGATGCGCGAGTTCAACAATCTGGTCTCGGAGCGCTGCCAGGGCCGCATTACGGTTGCCGAGGAATCGACCGCGTGGCCGGGCGTGTCACGGCCGACGGCAGAAGGCGGGCTGGGCTTCGATTTCAAATGGAACATGGGCTGGATGCATGACACGCTGGAATACATGCAACAGGATCCCGTGCATCGGAAACACCATCACCACCTCATGACTTTCGGGATCGACTACGCCTTCTCCGAAAACTTCATCCTGCCGCTCAGCCACGACGAGGTTGTGCATGGCAAGGGTGCACTACTGGCAAAAATGCCGGGCGACCGGTGGCAGAAATTTGCCAATTTGCGCGCCTACTATGGTTTCATGTGGACGCATCCGGGCAAGAAACTGCTCTTCATGGGAGGGGAGTTCGGCCAGGACCGGGAATGGAACCACGACCGGTCGCTGGACTGGCACTTGCTGGGCGAAGCGGACCATGCCGGCCTGCAGCGGCTGGTGCGCGACCTGAACGCGCTGTACCGCGAATGCCCGGCACTGCACACGCTTGACTGCGATCCTGCGGGATTCGCCTGGATCGAAGGCGGCGATACGGAGCAGAGCGTCTATTCCTTCGAGCGGCGCGGCAAATCGGGCCAGAACATGGTCGTCGTCTGCAACATGACGCCCGTCGTCCGGCACGATTACACAATCGGTGTTCCACATGCGGGGGCCTGGCGGGAAAAGATGAATACAGATTCAGCGATCTACGGTGGCTCCAACATCGGAAACGGGGGACGAGTCATGGCTATTGATACGTCGATACACGGACGCCCGGCATCGTGTCGGCTTACCCTGCCGCCGCTGGCAACGCTCGTTCTCGAACCTATATCCGAATGATGGGAGCAATACGATGGACGTGCAGGTTTTCCCGGGTCTACCAAATCCGCTAGGAGCCACATGGGACGGATCAGGCGTCAATTTCGCGCTCTTTTCCGCCAACGCAACGCGCGTCGAACTCTGCTTTTTTGACCCCAAGGGCAGACGCGAAACCGACCGTATCGACCTGCCCGAACAAACGCATGAAGTCTGGCACGGCTATTTCCCGGACATCCGGCCCGGCCAACTCTACGGCTACCGGGTGCACGGTCCTTACGAACCCGAAAACGGCCATCGTTTTAATCCCAACAAGCTTCTTATCGACCCCTACGCCAAGGCGCTTCACGGCGACATTCGCTGGCATGAATCGTGTTTCGGTTATCGTGTCGCATCGCCTCGCAAAGACCTGACCATTGACAGACGTAACAGTGCGATGGTGATGCCGAAATGCGTGGTTATCGACCCGGCCTTCACCTGGGGCGAGGATATCCGGCCACGGCGCGACTGGTCGGAGACCATCATCTACGAGGCCCACGTCAAGGGAATGACAGCGCTGCACCCCGACCTGCCCGAGCAGGTCCGGGGGACATTCGCCGGTCTTGCCGATCCACGGGTGATCGACCATCTCGTGCGGCTTGGCGTCACTGCGGTGGAACTGATGCCGGTGACGGCCTTCCTCGACGAACATTCTCTGATCCGGAAGGGCCTGAAGAACTACTGGGGCTATAACACTGTCGGCTTTCACGCCCTGGCGCATCGCTACATCTCCCCCGGACACGGCACCAGCGAGTTCAAATTCATGGTGAAGCGATTGCACGAGGCGAACATCGAAGTGATCCTTGACGTCGTCTACAACCATACGATCGAGGGCAACCACCTGGGACCGACACTTTCCTTCCGGGGCATTGACAACGCCAGCTACTACACGTTGGCGGAAGATCCGCGCTACTATTTCGATACGACCGGCTGCGGAAACAACATGAACCTGCGGCACTCACGGGTGCTGCAGATGATAACCGACTCGCTACGGTACTGGGTGCAGGAGTGCCACGTAGACGGGTTTCGCTTCGACCTGGCTTCGGCGCTGGGGCGTGATTGGGACCGTTTCGATCCGGACGCAACATTTTTCGATACGCTGTCCCAGGACCCGGTCCTGCAGCAGGTGAAGCTCATCGCGGAACCATGGGACGTCGGGCCGGACGGCTATCAACTTGGCAATTTTCCCCCTGGCTGGGCAGAATGGAACGACCGCTATCGCGATAATCTGCGTAGCTACTGGAAGGACGACCCGGGGTCGCGCCGGCGACTCGGAACCGGCCTGCTCGGCTCGGCGGATCTGTTCGATCATCGCGGGCGGCGGCCGTGGGCCAGCGTCAATTTGGTTACCGCCCATGACGGTTTTACCCTGGCCGACCTTTGGGCTTACAACGCGAAACATAACGAAGCAAACCAGGAAAACAATCTGGACGGTCACGATCATAATTTCAGCTGGAACTGTGGTGTTGAGGGATCAACCGATAACCCTGAGGTCCTGCGCATACGGCAGAGCCTGCGCCGCGCCTGTCTGGCGACGCTGTTCTTCAGCCACGGAACGCCGATGTTGCTTATGGGCGACGAATGGGGGCGCAGCCAGAACGGAAACAACAACGCCTACTGCCAGGACAACGAGACGAACTGGCTCGATTGGTCTGCGCCGGCAGATCCCGCCCTTGCCGATTTCGTCGGCAGGCTGAGCGCCTTGCGCCGATCCCATCCACTGCTTCGATCGGCAAAATTCCAGCACGGCAAACCGGTCGGCGAGGCGGAGTTCCCGGACGTGGTCTGGCTTCGGTCGGACGGCGAGACAATGAATACCGATGATTGGACAAACGGGGACGAATGCCAGCTTGCCCTGATGCTCAATGGCGCACACCAGCAATCATTGTTGCTCATCTTCAATCCAACCGCCGAAGCGGAGGGTTTCCGGCTCCCCGCGCGCGAGACGGATATAAATTGGCGTGTCCTTTTGGATAGCGGTGTGGACGGGGCGCCTGAAATACAGGACGTCCTCCCTTCGGGCGTCGAATTCCAGGTCGGCCCGCGGACATTGACACTGCTCGAAACACTGGAGCCGCTGCCGTGAGCGTGTCGCATTTTACGAAGAACTGGGGTGCGGAACCAGTGGGGGACAACCGCTGGCGCTTTCGGCTCTGGGCGCCTGGACTGTCTGAGTTGCGGGTCCGGCTAGCGAACGTCGATCACCCGATGGACCGGACCCGGGACGGATGGTTTGAGGGCGAATTCCCCGCCGACCCGGACGATACTTACGCATTCATATTACCCGATGGCCATGCTGTGGCCGATCCCGCGGCCCGCGCGCAGGCCGGTGATGTTCATGGTCCATCGAAACTGGTCGATCCGAGGGACTTCGAGTGGCGCTGCGACTGGAAAGGCCGGCCATGGCATGAATCGGTGATTTACGAGCTTCATGTCGGGGCGTTCTCGCCAGGCGGCAACTTCGACGGCGCGCGTGAGCGTCTTGATTACCTCGCCGAAACCGGCATCACCGCCATCGAGCTCTGCCCCGTCGCGCAGTTTTCAGGCGAGCGAGGATGGGGATATGATGGCGTGCTTCTTTATGCGCCGCACCCGGAATATGGCGGACTGCAGGGGCTAAAGCGGCTGGTGGACGCAGCACACGAACGCGGCCTGATGATTTTCCTCGATGTCGTCTACAACCACTTCGGGCCGGACGGAAACTACCTGCATCTCTATGCGCCGGAATTCTTCGATCCCGGGCGACAGACGCCCTGGGGGGCGGCTATCGCCTTCGAAGAGCCGGCGGTCCGCAACTTCTTCATCGAGAACGCGTTGTACTGGCTACAGGAATACCGAATCGACGGCCTGCGGCTCGATGCGATCGATCAGATTACCGATCCGTCCGCCGTATCCGTTCTCGAGGAACTGGCGAGAACGGTGCGGCGGACCGACTTCGGTCGGACCGTCCACCTCACCACCGAAGACGACCGCAATGTCTGCTTCCTGCATGCGCGGGACAATCACAACAGGCCACTTCTCTATGATGGGGAATGGAACGACGACTTCCATCATGTGACCCACGTGCTGGCGACTGGCGAAACGGACGGTTACTACGGCGATTATGCGGACGACCCGCGTGCCGACCTGATGACGGCGCTCGGCGAAGGCTACGTGCACCAAGGTCGGAAATCGCCCTACCGCAACGGTTCGCCGCGCGGCGAACCTTCAGCCCATATGCCGCCGGTTGCCTTCGTCAATTTCCTGCAAAATCACGACCAGACAGGGAACCGGGCCTTCGGCGAACGGCTGACGATGCTGGCTGAACCGGAGGCTGTCGAGGTATTGACCGCGCTGCTGCTATTGGCACCGACCGTACCGCTGCTGTTCATGGGCGAGGAATGGGGCGAGAAAAAGCCATTCCAGTTCTTTTGCGACTTCGAAGGCGCGCTGGGGGATGCGGTGCGGGAGGGACGGCGGCGGGAGTTTTCGCGCTGGGCGCAGTTTGCCGATAAGACGACGCGCGAGACGATCCCGGATCCCAATGATCCGGCCACGTTTGACCGGTCACGACTGGACTGGGCGTATGCCGAAAGCCCCCAGGGGCGCGCTCGCCGGACATTGCTCCGGGAGTTGCTTCGGGTCCGCGCGGCGGAGGTCGCGCCGCGGCTTCCGGGAATAAAAAGAATGGACACGAGTATCGCTTCCGTAGGCGAAAGAGGAATTACCGTAAGCTGGCTGCTTGATGACGGCACCCGCCTGAACCTTGTCGTAAACCTTGGCGGCGCAACATTCGAGTGCGTGCCTGACGGCCGCGCGATCTTCGATCTGCGCGACCCGGCTTCAGACCCATGGGCCCTCCGGGCTGCAATCGCGAGATCTGCTCCATGACCGATTCTATCGTCCGGCTTTGCACGTCGTACGGCATCGAGACCACCTATGTGGACGTCGACGGGATTGAGCGCACCGTATCGGACGAAACCCTGCGGGCGCTGGTCGACGCGTTCGGCATAAAGGCGCCCGCCGCGAAACCGCCTGCCGGCATCGACGAGGCATTGCTGGAGGCCACGCCACCGCAGTGTTACGTTCCGGACACCCTGACACTGTCACGGGCCTGGGGGTTGACCTGCCAGCTTCAAGGCCTGGCTTCAGCGCGCAACCTGGGAATCGGAGACTTCGCTGATCTCGAAGATTTGTGCCGGATTGCCGGCGCGGCAGGAGCGGATTTCATCGGCCTGAATCCGCTGCATGCAATGTTCTGGAGCGATCCGAGCCGTTACAGCCCTTTCTCGCCATCGAACCGGAATATGCTCAATCCGCTATACCTCGCGGCCGACTGGATCGACGGCTTCTGCGGGTTGCGCGACGAAGAAGCCTATGAGGCGGCGCGGCTGCGGGAGACCGCGTTGGTCGATCATCCGGCCGTGTCGAAACTGAAGGATGGTATCCTGCGGCGGTTGTTCGCCCGATTTCAGGCGACCGGGGTTTCGCGTTCGGAATACGATGCCTTCTGCAACCGGGGCGGAGAACAATTACTGACCCATGCCTGGTTTGAAACAGTGTCCTGGTCGATGGTGGAGAAAGGATGCGGCGCCGGCTGGCTGGACTGGCCCGAGGCTCTGCGGAACCGACATGGCGAGACGGTCCGCCAGATTATCGCCGACGACGCCGGTGAAGTCGGCTATCACCTTTGGCTACAATGGCAGGCGGACCGGCAGCTTGCCCGCGTCTGCAAGTCGGCTCGCAAAGCCGGTATGCGCATCGGACTTTATCTCGACCTTGCGGTAGGCGTGTCGGCCGACGGCTCGGCAACCTGGACGGACCCGGACCTGGTGATCCCGAACCTGTCCGTCGGCGCACCGCCCGACAGCTTCAGCACAGGAGGACAGGACTGGGGACTGGCGCCGATGTCGCCGACCCTGCTGGCGGAATACGACGGAGAGCCGTTTGCGGATACCCTGGCTGCGGTAATGCGGCATGCAGGGGCCCTGCGGATCGATCACGCCATGAGCATGGCGCGGCTCTGGCTGATCCCGAACGGCATGCCGGCGCGCGCCGGCGCCTATGTACGGTACCCGTTAATGCGACTGTTGGCGAAACTGGCGGCAGCGTCCTGTCAAAATGATTGCATTGTCATTGGCGAGGATCTCGGCGTCGTCCCCAGAGGCTTCCGAACGCTGATGGCCCGACGTCATTTCCACGGCTATCGTGTTTTCTATTTCGAGTTCGATGCGAACCGCGCATTCAATTCCGGAAACTGGTCGACAGACGCGCTAGCCTGTATTGCGACGCACGATATGCCGACCTTTGCGGGCTGGTGGTCGATGCGCGACCTGGATATGCGCGAATCGTTGGGATTGCTCACGGACAAGTCGTTGCGAGACACCCGGACAGGGCGCGTGGCGGAACGGCAGGCGCTGCAGCGGCTGCTGGGTGAAGCAAGCAATGACCCTGCCGTGCTTTCTCCAAAGCTGCATAATTTCGCCGCCCGCTGTCCCTGCCGTCTTTTCGCCGTACAGGTCGAAGACGCTCTTGGACTGGTCGAGCAGGTCAACATCCCTACGACTATTGACGAACATCCGAACTGGCGCCGCCGACTCCCGGTTTCCATCGAACATATCGCGAGCCATCCGGGTTTTCAGGCGCATACGGCGGCAGTTTCCCGGGCCCGACCACGATGAGCCTGCCAACCGCAACCTACCGCCTGCAGTTCCGCCAGGGTATGAATTTTGACCGGGCCGCGTCACTTGCGCCCTATTTTTCCCGGCTCGGTGTCAGCCACCTTTACGCATCGCCGCTATTCCAGGCGACGCCGGGATCGACGCATGGCTACGACGTAACCGATCACAACCGATTCGACGAGAGCCTCGGGGGACTGGACGGCTTTCTGCGACTCGCGGCCGCTCTCAAAGCCGAAGGCCTGGGACTGATCCTCGATATTGTGCCAAACCATATGGCGGCATCGGTGCACAACCCTTGGTGGCGCGACCTGCTGCGCAATGGCCGCGCCAGCCGTTACGCGCAACATTTCGATGTCGACTGGTCGATGCCGCGGGTGCTCCTTGCAGTGCTCGAAGCATCATTCCAGTCTGTCCTGGAGGATGGCGTATTTTCAATCGAATGTGAAACGGACGGCCCGTGCTGGGATTATCGGGGCACGAGGTTTCCGATCGCCCCGGAGAGCTGGCATCTTCTGGCACAGGCCCTGCCGAAAGGGACAGATCCCGGCGTAATGTCACCCGATCGATTGCCGGCATGGCTATCCGACCTGTCGAACAAGCAACGCCTGGACGAAGCCCTTCGCGCGTTAAGCAGTGACCGGGCGTTTCTTGAGAGGCTACATGATGCGCAGCACTGGCGCCTCGCCTACTGGCGGGCCGGGCGGGACATGCTGAACTATCGACGGTTTTTCGAAATATCCGAACTGGTCGGCGTACGCGTCGAAGACGAGTCGGTGTTCGCCGATGTCCACCGGCTGTTGTTCGAGATGCTGGAAGCCGGACATATCGATGGGCTTCGCATCGATCATGTGGACGGGCTCAGCAACCCGTCAGGCTATCTCCATCGACTAAAGGAGACGGCCCCCGGCAATCCACCCGTGTGGGTCGAGAAAATACTGGGGGATAACGAAGCGCTGGCGGACGACTGGCCTGTAGCGGGAACCACGGGTTATGAATTTGCCGTGCTGGTCGGCGATCTGCTTATGAACTCGGACGGGATCGATACAGTCACGGATGGCTATCGAGCATTCACCGGCAGTTCGACCAACGTTGCCGCCATGCTGGCCGAAGCAAAGCACGAGATCCTGACGCGCAACCTGGCTGGAGAGCTTATGTTGTTGCAGCGCCTGCTGGTCCGCATGGCCGCTCTCGACCCGCAGGCCCGCGACTGGGGACCGGATACATTGCGGCGCGCGCTGATCGCAATCGCAGTATCGATGCCCGTGTACCGGACCTATCTTGCTCCAACGGCGCTGTCTCCCGAAGACGATGCTGTTCTCGCCCTTGTGGCGCGCAAGGCGGTGCAGATATACGATCTCGAAGATCCCCATGTCGTCTCCGACGTACTGCGGCTGTTCGTAGAGGCGAAAGGCGACGATGCACATTATTTTCGCCAGCGCTTCCAGCAGACCACCGGTGCGCTGATGGCAAAAGCAATGGAGGATACGCTGTTCTACCGCTCCAGCCGGCTTCTGTCAGCCAACGAAGTCGGCGGGACGCCTGCGCTGATCGGATCGGATGAAGCGGTGTTCGCCGACGCCATCGCGGCACGGGCGCGGCGCCAGCCGGCCGGGCTCAACGCAACGGCGACACATGATACCAAGCGTGGCGAAGACGCGCGAATGCGCATCGCCGCCATTGCCGACTATCCCGAAGCCTGGGTGCGAGCTGTAAAGGAGTGGGATGTTCTGCTGGCATCCGAAATTGACGAGGTGCCGGACCCGGAAATGCGATGGCATTTTTACCAGGCCCTGCTCGGCGTCTGGACAACCGGCGACCTTGATGATTTGCGCGAGCGCCTGTCCAGTTACATGCTGAAGGCGGCGCGAGAAGCCAAGCGCAATACGAGTTGGGCGCGTATTGATGACGGTTATGAAAGCCGGCTCGGCGAATTCGTCGCGCAGGCATTGTCGGCCGACAGCCCTTTTCCCGAACGCTTCTCGGCGGCTGCCGCGCGATTCATCGCGGTGGGCGAACGGAAGAGCCTCGTACAACTCGCCCTCAAGCTCACCCTGCCGGGCATCCCGGATATATACCAGGGGACGGAGCGCGCGGACCTCAGTCTCGTCGACCCCGACAACCGCCGGCCGGTCGATTTTCCGGCGCACGATAGCGCGCTGGCGAGCGAACCGACACCAGGCGGCGATTTTGAACAATCAAAGCTGGCCCTTCTTTTGCGCCTCCTGCGCCTGCGAAAATCGTGGCCGCAACTTTTTGCCGAGGGATCTTTTCTTCCGCTCGATCAGCCCATGGCGCAGCAAGCGGGTTTTTTCGCATTCGTACGCGATTTTGCGGGGCAGGGCCTGCTGGTCATGTGCGACTGTGCGGCGGCGGAAGCGGAAACAGACGGTCAGGCTCGCTTCACTTTGCCCGAAAGCTGGAAGTCGATGACGTTGAGGTCCGTTTATCCGGATGCCGGCGTTGTGCGTACGGGAAATACGGTATTTTCCTTCGACGCCTTCCGGGAGAGTCCCGTGATTGTCATGCAGGCGGAGTCGATGGACTGAACTCTTGGTCCATGTCGATCTTTCCGGGCAGCCAGGAAAACATGACAGGGAGTTCATCTTCCTGAAATCGAACAATCCATCCCCACACCCCACTCTTCTGTCAGGCGGCAAAATCTTTATGAGCCGCAACATTATGGAGATGGAGATGACGATTATTCGGAAACTCGGCGAACGACCGAATGCTATTCGCGTCCTCGCGACAGGGGTTGCGGCAGCTTCGTTGCTGGTATGGAGCGGCATGGCAACCGCCGCACCGGTGCCGGAAAGCTTTTCCGGCCTGGCCAAGAAGGTCGCACCTGCGGTCGTAAATATTGCCTCTGCACATAAGTCGGAACACCCCCGGGCTACAATTCCGGAACTGCCGTTCGACCTGCCCCCAGGGTCGCCGTTGGAACGATTCTTTAGGCAATTCCAGGACAGGATGGACCAGGGTGAGCGTGGCGACGAACGCACCCAGCCCAATCTATCGATTGGACTGGGTTCGGGCTTCATTATCGACCCCGACGGTTATGTCGTAACCAACAACCATGTCGTGGACGACGCCAGTGAGGTAAAGGTCCGGTTGGACGACGATTCGGTCTACATCGCAAAGATTATCGGTACCGATCCCCAAACCGACCTGGCCCTGTTGAAAATCGATACGAACAAGCCGTTGCCGGCCGTGTCCTTCGGCGATTCCAGCACGGCCGAAGTCGGCGACTGGGTCATGGCTGTTGGCAATCCGTTCGGTCTCGGCGGGACGGTCACCGCAGGCATCATTTCCGCGCGCGGCCGTAATATCGAATCCGGGCCGTATGATGATTTCCTGCAGGTCGACGCCTCGATCAACCGGGGCAATTCGGGTGGTCCGCTGTTCGACATGGACGGCAACGTCATCGGCGTTAATACCGCCATCTATTCCCCTACCGGCGGCAGCGTTGGCATCGGCTTCGCAATTCCTTCCAATATCGTGGAAAACGTGATCACGCAGATCCGCGAACATGGCAAGGTCGAGCGTGGCTGGCTCGGCGTACATATTCAGAGAATGTCGCCGGAGATCGCCCAGGCCGTCGATCTCGATACGACGCGCGGCGCGATGGTCACGCAGGTCATGGCCGGCAGTCCGGCCGAGAAAGCAGGATTGCAGCAGGGCGACATCATTTTGTCCTTTGCCGGCAAACCGGTTGATGGCCCCCGCCAGCTTGCAATCATCGTTTCCGGCGAAAAGGTCGGACGCGAAGCGGATGTCACGATCTGGCGGGAAAAACGCGAAATGGAGTTGACCGTCGTCACCGGCCAACAGCCAAACCAGGAGCAGGTTGCGACAACTTCACCCGATGCGATGAAGAATGGCAGCCTTCACTCGTCGGCCCTCAAGGCCGAGTTGGCAGCACTGACGCCGGAACGCCGCGCCGAATACCGGGTTCCCGAGGATGAAACCGGCGTGCTGGTTCTCGACGTGAAGGACGAATCGATTTTCGAACAGGGGCTTCGCGCGGGCGACGTGATCAAGAAAGTGGGCGACGTTCCCGTGAACTCGCCCGTCGAAGTTGACAAGCTGGTCAAGGAAACCACGTCCAGAACTGAAAATGCGGCGGTTCTCCTGCTGGTCAGCCGTCAGGGGAACGATCTGTTTCTCGCCCTGAAGCCAGGCGTCGCCTGACACGTCGCCTGTCGCATCGCCTGTCACAAAACAAAACACGATACTACAAGGGAGCGGGCTGGCTCGAACATCCGTCGAACCGCCCGCTTCCGGCTGTCTGGCCCACGAAGCGCACGGAGGATTGCAACAGTCATGAAAGACGCCCCATATACTAACACCGATGTTGACGAAGCCTGGCACAGCACCCCGATTGGCGGCTCCATGCGAATATTGCTTATCGAAGACGACCCGAAAACAGCCGACTATATCATCAAGGGGCTCGGTGAAGCGGGTTTTGCATCGGATCATGCCGCCACAGGCCCGGATGGCCTTCGGATGGCCATTGGGGAGCGGTACGACGCCATTATCGTCGACCGCATGCTTCCCGAACTGGACGGGTTGTCGATCATCCGGTCCCTGCGCGCCGCGCGTATCGGCATACCCGTGCTCATCCTGAGCGCCCTTGCCCATGTGGACGAACGGGTTATGGGTCTGCGCGCCGGCGGCGACGACTACCTGACCAAACCCTTCGCCTTTTCCGAACTGCATGCGCGCCTGGAAGCGCTGCTCCGGCGGCCATCCGCCATGGCGCAACAGACGGAACTGCGGGTCGCCGACCTGACGATGGACCTGCTGGCCAGGAAGGTAACGCGGGCGGGACAGCCCATCGATCTGCGGCCCCAGGAATACAAGCTGCTGGAATACCTGATGCGGCGCGCCGGACAGGTGGTGACGCGCACCATGCTGTTTGAAGGCGTATGGGATTTTCACTTCGATCCGCAGACCAACGTCGTCGATGTCCATATCAGCCGGCTTCGACAGCAGATCGACAGGGGTTTCGACAAACCGCTGATACACACACATCGGGGCGGCGGATACTCGATCAGTGCAAATTAGAATCCTCCGGACTTCCGGCTTTCAGATCGCCCTCTTCTACCTGCTGTTGCTGAGCGTCACGTTGCTGGCGCTGGTCTCCTTCGTCTACTGGTCGACCGCTCAGTTGATCGACCGGCAGACGAACGAAACCATTGAAGCGGAAATCCGGGGGCTGGCCGAACAATATCGCGATGAAGGCCTGGCGCAGTTGCTGACCGTCATTGGCGAACGCAGCGGCCCACGGGGAAATCCGCTCGGAGTCTACCTTCTCGCCAACCGACGGCTGGAGCCCCTCGCCGGCAACCTGTCGGCCTGGCCGGATATCCAGCCCGGTGAATCCGGCTGGGTCGAAGCGTATCTCCAGCGGCGCGACGATGCCAGCGGCGCGCTGCATGTGATCCGGGGCCGGGCCTTTAGCCTGCTGGGCGGCTACAACCTGTTTGTCGGCCGGGATACCCAGGTGCGGGACAATTTCCGCAGCACCATGGTCGACGCCCTCGCCTGGGCGCTGGCTCCGGTGCTCCTGCTCGGTCTGGTCGGCGGCGCGATTATCGGCCGGTACAGCCTGCGGCGGGTGGACGCTGTGCGCGCAACCAGCGCGGATATCGTAAACGGCGACCTGTCGCGGCGGGTGCCGCTGACCGGCAGCGGCGACGAGTTCGACCGGCTGGCGCAGACCATCAACATAATGCTCGACCAGATCGACTCGCTGATGACGGGCATGCGGGCGGTCACGGACAGTCTGGCGCATGATCTGCGCAGCCCCCTGACCCACACGAAAAGCATCATCGAACAGGCACTGCGCCACGAAAGCGACCCGGAGGCCTACCGGCGGGCGCTCACCCAGACCGAAGCCGAACTGGAAACGATCCTGCGCACCTTCGACGCGCTTATCAGCATCGCCCAGGCCGAAGCCGGCAGCCGGCAACTCATGCTCGACCGGATCGACCTCTCCGGCCTGGTGAACGATCTCGCCGAGCTGTACCAGCCCATTGCCGAAAACGCGGGACTGGATCTGGCCATTGCTATTTCCCCGACCGTCGCTATTGACGGTCACCGGCAACTGCTGGCCCGGACCATCGCAAACCTGCTGGACAACGCAATCAAGTTCACGCCGGCGGGCGGGCGTGTCACGGTATCTCTTGAGCCGGACGTCGATTCGATGCGCCTTACCGTGTGCGACACGGGCCCCGGCATTCCGCCGGACGACCGGGAACGGGTTCTGGAACGATTTGTGCGCCTGGATGACAGCCAGAATATTCCGGGCAGCGGTCTTGGCCTGAGCCTGGTTGCGGCGGTGGCCAAACTGCATGGCGCCCGGTTGTCGCTTGAGGATAATGAACCCGGCCTGCGGATTTCGCTGGCATTCCCCGCGCCGTAACCGTCGCCCCGTCAGCCGGATCCGATCTGTCTGAATCCGCTTTCGACGGCCTGCAACGTTGCGCTGGTATTAATTATATGGTCATGGCTGCAATTATTTGGGTTTTAAACGGGATAAATCCGGATAAAATGGAATAGATCGGGGGCCGCGCGCCGCGCCACGGGCGTTTTCACCTTGCCGCCAATGCCGACGCCTGCCCAGGTGTCGCTGATCCGAAAACTATGGTCCGAATATACCGATAAAAAGGGCACCGAAGCCGCTCTGGGAAAATGGTTGAACCGGACGTTTCATGTGTCGGCTATCCGGTTCCTGGACGCGAAAAAGCGCCCAAGGCGATTGCAGCGCTGCTGGATATGAAGAAGGGAAGGTCGGATAGGGACGGTGGAACTGTTGACCAGAATTGTTCAGGGCAGACTAGCCATGAACGGAATATGGTGGAACCGGGAAAATATTTATTCGGCAATTTCAAAGCTTCGTCACGGCTTGGTGCAGGTAGTCGCACGATGTTCCGGAAGCCAAAGCGATGAACGACGACACCCGGTTATGGCCCATCGGGTTGCGTCGGCTGGCGGCGATCATCGGTGCGGCCGCGACGGTCCAGCTTGCCGAAGCCTTCGGTGGCACCGAGAAAAACAATATTCCCAAGAACCCATACAGGAAACATCCGTTCGTCAACGTCATCGGTCATGACAACGCGGTGTTTAAGAAACTGACAACCGGGTATACCGTCGGCAAACGCGCCGCGATGTTCCATGACATGGGCGCGCGGGTATACCGGCTGTAACATATCGGGAGGATACAGGAATGCAGATAGGCATCGTATTTCCGCAAATCGAAATCGGCCCGGACCCCATCGTGGTGCGGGATTACGCCCAGGCGGCGGAGGCCATGGGCTTTGAATACCTGCTCGCCTTCGACCATGTGCTGGGCGCGAATTCGCGCACCCGCAACTGGACCGGACCCTATGACCATGACTCGCTGTTCCATGAACCCTTCGTCCTGTTCGGCTTTCTGGCCGGGCAGACCACGACGCTCGGCTTCACCACCGGAATCGTGATCCTGCCGCAGCGGCAGACCGCGCTGGTCGCCAAACAGGCCGCCGCGGTCGATGTGCTGAGCGGCGGACGGCTACGGCTGGGCATCGGCATCGGCTGGAACGAGGTGGAATACGAAGCGCTGGGCGAGGACTTCCACAATCGTGGCAAGCGCTCGGAAGAACAGGTCGAGGTGCTGCGCGCGCTGTGGACCCAGGACGTCATCACCTACAACGGCAAATGGCACAGCATCCCCGATGCAGGGCTGAACCCGCTGCCGGTACAACGGCCAATTCCGATCCTGTTCGGCGGCATGGCGGACCCGGTACTGCGCCGCGCGGCGCGGCTGGGCGATGGCTGGCTGCCGCAATTCGGCGGCTTCGAGGCGGACGGCAAAACCGTCAACGCCGCGGGCCGAGACTATATCCAGAAGATGCGCGGCTATATCGCCGATGCGGGCCGCGACCCGGACGCCTTCCAGATCGACGGGCGGATCACGCTTGGCAACCGCAAGCCGGAAGAATGCGCCGCCGAGGTCGAGGCATGGCGCGAACTGGGCGCAACGCATATCAGCCTCAACACCATGCGCGCCGGGCTTTCAACCCCGGACGCGCATATCGACGCCATGCGCCGCTTCAAGGAGGAACTCGGTTAATTCAGCAGAGGACACCAGACGCCGTCAACGCGGCGATCCGTTTGGCGTCGTAACCGAGCCAGTCTGCCAGCACGTCCGCATTGTGCTCGCCGATACCCGGCTCCGGGCGCAGTTCCGGTTCCGGACTGTCGCCGAAGCGCAGCGGACTGGTCGGCAGCACGATATGGCCCATCTCGGGATGATCGACATCGTGCAGCATGCCGCGTTCCCGCATATGCCGGTCCGCCGTCACCTCCACCAGGTCCCGCACCGGCGCCGCCGGAATGCGGTTATCCTTGAGGATTTGCGTGGCCTTGGCCTTTGGCAGGTCCTTCAGCCAGTTTTCGACGATGGCGTCGATTTCGTCTTCATGCTGCGCACGCAGCGCCTGGGTGGCGAAACGTTTCTCCCCCGCCAGATCCTGCCGGCCCATGACCTGCAACAGATTGATCCAGTGGATTTCGCGGACGCAGATGATGGCGATATGCCCGTCCCGGCAGGGATAGACATTATAAGGCGACGAACCGAAGGTCGGATGCCGGTTGCCGCGCCGCACCGGCGGCTTCCAGCCGCCGCGCTGCAGGCTGGCAAGGTTGCTGGCCAGCGCGGGGTAGAGCGCTTCCTCCATCGAAACCTCGACCAACCGGCCCCTCCCGGTGACGCTGCGCTCGTACAGCGCCGTCATGATTCCCGAATAAAGATGCACCGCGCCCAGGAAATCGCAGATTGCCAGGCCGGTCTTGAGCGGCGGCCCGTTCTCCAGCCCGTTGATGCTCATGACGCCGCCGACCGCCTGGATCGTGAGGTCCATCGCCAGGTTGTCGCGGTCTGGACCGGATAATCCGTACCCCGTGCTGGACCCGTATATCAGCCGGGGATTGGCCTTCATCATGACCTCCGGACCGACGCCCAGCCTGTCCAGCGCACCGGGCGCGAAGTTTTCCAGCAGGACATCGGCTTCGCCGGCCAGTTCGACGAGCAGCGCCTTGCCACCGTCCGATTTCAGGTCGATGGCGATTCCGCGCTTGTTGGTGTTGAGCATCGCGAAGGACAGCGGCAGGCCCATGCCGCCGCCGCGCTTGCGCAGCGCCTCGCCATCGGGCGGTTCGACCTTGACCACGTCCGCGCCGGCATGGGCGAACAGGAAACCCGCATAGGGACCGTTATAAATCTGCCCCAGATCCAGCACTTTCAGCCCCTCCAGGGGCCAGCGCGGCGCCTTTTCCGATGTCATGTTCAGTGCAGTCCCGAGCCGAAGATTTCCCGCGCGATGACATGCTTCTGCACTTCGCTCGGCCCCTCGCCAATCCGGCGGATCCGCAATTCCCGGTACCAGCGTTCCAGCGGCAGATCCTTGGCAACACCCAGGCCGCCGTGGATCTGCATCGACCGGTCGACGACCCGACCGCTCGCTTCCGAGGCAATCAGCTTGGCCAGTGCGGATTCCATGCGGTAGGGCTCGCCCCGGTCTGCCTTGTCGGCGGCGTCCAGCACGAAAAGCCGGGCGGTGCGCAGGTCGATTTCGTTTTCGACCAGCATCCACTGGATACCCTGCCGCGAGGAAAGCGGCGCACCGAAGGTCTCGCGGATTTTCGCATATTCCACCGCCATCTCGTTCGCCTTCACCGCGACGCCGATACATTCGGCGGCATAAGGGATGCGCTGGCGGGACAGGCGTTCGCTGGCGATGGCGAATCCGCCGCCTTCCTTGCCCAGGATGTTTTCATGCGGCACGCGCAGATCTTCCAACTGGATTTCCGTCGCATATTTGGCGGAACGCAGCGTATGGACGACTCGCCGGACATGAAATCCCGGCCAGTCGGTTTCGACAATGAAACAGGTCACGCCCTTGCGTCCCGGTCCCCCGGTGCGTGCGAACAGCAACCCGTAATCGGCCCGGTCAGCGCCGCTGATCCACAGCTTGGTGCCGTTCAGTACCCATTCGTTACCGTCGCGCACGGCGCGGGTCTGGATCGCGCGGGCGGGATCGCTGCCGCCGGACGGTTCCGACAGGCCGAAGAACACCTTCTTTTCGCCGCGCAGCATCGGATACAGATACTTGTCTTTCTGCGCTTCCGTCGCCTCGAACATCTGCGCCTGCCGCGCGCCGCCAAAGGCGTAGTAACAGGGCGCATACAGACCCGCGCGATGCTGGCTGCATTCGATGGCGATCAGCGAACGGGTCACGAGGTCGATCTCCGGGCCGCCATATTCCGGCGGGGTATCGAGGCCGTATAGGCCCATTTCCTTGACGATTTCGACTAGGCGGGCCAGTTCCTCCGGCGGCAGTTCATCCGCATCCGGGTCCAGGCTTTCCTCCAGCGGCAGAATTTCCTCGCGCACGAAGCGCCGCACCATGTCGACGATCATCCGTTGTTCGTCGGAGAGGGCGAGGTCCATGACTTTCATTCCTTCTTTCTGGTTCTTCTGATTTATGTCGCAACCGCTGCGTCAGCCGGGGCTCAACCGGCCGAGCAAGCGGACATCGACGTCGGTATTTGCAACGGGCAGGTCGCCGCCATGATCATTGCGATACGCGCCAAGGAGTTCCTTGTGACGCGTGAAATACGCCATGTTCACTTCGACGCGGAATTGCGTCGCGCCGGCCGGGGGGGACTTGCACTTCGCTTCAAGCTCCCCCTTCAACCCAAACAGCGACCGCCCACCGGCCACGCCGATATAGACGATATCGCCTGCATCATTCGCCAGCTGGTAGACACCCAGATGCCCGGCGAGTTCCTTTACATGATCCGCCGTCAGCGGAACCCATGGTTTGTCGAGCCGTACGGCCATTGCTTTCCCCTATTCGCCCGTGAAGTTGGGCTGACGCTTTTCCAGCTTCGCGGCAATGCCTTCCTTCGCGTCCGCGCTTTCCCGCGCCGCCTGGATCATGTCGTCGATATCATCATGATCGATGCCGCCCCGGAAGGCCATTTCGCGCACCAGAAGCGCCTTCATCGCCTTCAGCGACAGCGGCGCATTGGCCGACAGCCGGTCGATGATCTTCTGCGCTTCGGTATTCAGTTGGTCCGGCGGCGCCACGCGGCTGATGATGTTCAGTTCCAGCATCCTGGCGGCGGGCAGTGCATCGCCCAGCAGCAGGATTTCCCGGCTGGCGACCGGCCCGGCGATTTCCACCAGCTTCTTGGCCAGGAACCAGGTCGGCGCCAGCCCGATCTGCGCCAGCGACATGCCGAACCGCGCGCTTTCCGACGCGACGACGAAATCGCAGTGCAGCGCCAGTTCGCACCCGCCGGCGATCGCCGCCCCCTGCACCACCCCGACGATGGGCAGCGGGCTGTGCTCCATCGCTTCCAGCACCCGTTCGATGGGGCTTTCGCCGCGCTGGGCCGGGTTGCGCTGGCGCTCCGCCAGATCGATCCCGGCACAGAAGACGGGACCTTCCGCGCGCAGCACGATCACCCGTTCGGTCTTGTCCGGCGTATCGGCGAAGGCGTTGCACAGCGCTTCCAGCATCGCCAGGTCCAGCGCGTTGCGTTTTTCGGACCGCGCCAGCGTTATGGTCCGGACCGCGCCATGTTTTTCAGTTTTTACCGATGTCATACGGGTTTCCTCTTTACGGGTTTGTTGACCGGAAATTTCGGGCGTTTGCCCTGCAGGAAACGGGCGATATCCGCGCCGGCGGTCCCGGCGATGGTGTCGAGACATTCCTGGGTGGAGCCTGCCATATGCGGCGTCAGCAGGATATTCGGCGCATCGAAGATCGAGCTTTTCGGATCCGGCGGCTCGCCGCTGAGCACATCCAGCGCCGCACCGCCCAGCCGCCCGCTCTTCAGCGCCTGCGCCACCGCCGCCTCATCGACCAGTTGGCCGCGCGCCGCATTGATCAGGAAGGCGCCCTTTTTCATCGTGGCGAGCGCCTTGCGATTGATCATGTGATGCGTTGCCGGGATATGCGGCGCATGAAGCGACAGATAATCCGACGCCGCAAGCAGCGCTTCCAGCTTCATCGGACGCGCGCCCCGGTTGCGGATTTCCGCCGCGGTCAGCCCGGGGTCATTGGCGCATACCTTCATGCCGAATGCCGTGGCGATCCGGGTCACCCGAAGGCCGATCTGGCCCATGCCGACCAGCCCCAGCGTCTTCCCCTTCAACTCGCTGCCGGTATGCCGGGCGTCTCCCCAGATGCGTTTGTTATGCACCTGTTCCACCGCCGACGGAATTTTCCGCGCCAGGCTGATCATCAGCCCGAAGGTCATTTCCGCCACCGCATCCGCATTTGCACCTGGCGCGTTCGTGACCAGCACGCCCCGTTCGGTGCAGGCCGCCACGTCCACCTGGTCCACCCCGGCACCGTGCACTGCGACGATCTTCATGTCCGGTAACTGATCCAGCAGCGTCGGGGTGACGTAACCGGCGCGCACCAGCATGCCCGACGCACCCTGAAACATTTCCGCGAAACGGTTTTCTTCCTGCGCCGTCAGCTTGCTGTAAGGCAGCGGCACGGTTTTGACCGGCGCCACACCGCGCAGGGCGGCTTCCACCGGCTGCATTGATACGGGCAAGTCTTCCGTGGCCGTGACGGCCACCCAGGGGCGGGGTGATGGCATTGGCGGATACTCTCTTTCAGGCAGGACTTTTGGGTCCGCGCACCAGGTGGCCCGGCAATTCGCCGGTTTCCACGCCGTCGCGCTGCACCACAATGCCCGATACCAGCGTGGCGGCATAGCCTTCGGTCTTCTGGATCAGGCGGCGACCGCCACTCGGTAAATCATAGACCACTTCCGGCGCGTGGAGTCGCAGCCGGTCATAATCGATGACGTTCACATCCGCCTTGTAACCCGGCCGCAACAGGCCCCGGTCGTTCAGACCGATCGCAGCGGCGTTATCATGGGTCAGGCGGCGAACGGCCCAGCCTAGCGGCAGTTTGGCCCCGACCTTCCGGTCGCGCGTCCAATGGGTCAGCATATAGGTAATGGCGCTGGCATCGCTCAGTACCCCGACATGCGCGCCGCCATCGCCAAGACCGACCAGCGAATTCGGATGGCTGATCATATCCTTCACCGTATCGAGGTTGCCATAGCTGTAATTACTGAGCGGCCGGTACAGGATCGCCTTGCCGTCCTTTTCCAGCAGCATGTCGTAGGCGACGTCCTCCGGCCTGCGCCCCTCGCGTGCCGCGCGGGCGGCGACGCTCTTGTCTGCCGCCGGTTCGTAATCGGGCGGATCGCCCAGCGGGAAAATCCGGTCCCAGCGTTCCAGGCGGCGCACCAGCCCCGCATCGGGATTGGTCTCCGCCAGCAGCCGCGCGCGAAATTCCGGCTGGCGCAGGATCGCCATTTTTTCGGCCAGCGGCAGATCCGCGATTGCGTTATAGCCGGGACGCCCGAGGAAGGGGTTCTGCGAGACCTCGAATCCCATCATGATACCGGTCGGCCGGGTCAGAACCTGCCCGGAAATAGGCAAGCCGTCAGCGTTGGCCGCCGCGACACGCTCCATCAGCCGCCGCCATTCTTCCGGCCTGGCGTCGCGTTGCAGGACTGTGATCGTCATCGGCCGGCCCGCGCGCGCCACAATCCGGCGCAGCATGGCGAATTCCGCCTCGGGGTCGTCGAAATCGGAAATCACCTGCAGCCAACCGGACCCGACCGCGCCGACCGCACCGGCGATTTCCAGCAGTTCTTCTTCTTCCGCCCGCAGGGTCGGGGTGGGGTTGCCCGCCTTGGTCTGGTGGTTGAGCGTTCGTGAGGTTGAAAAGCCGAGCGCGCCGCTTGCAATACCCGCCGCCGCCAGTTTCGCCATTGCGGCCCGGTCTTCAGCCGTTGCGGGTTCGTGATTGACTGCCCGTTCCCCCATGACGAAGACCCGGACCGCCGCATGCGGCACCTGGGTGACGATATCCAGATCGTATGACCGGGCATCGAGCCGGTCGAGATAATCGTCGAAACTCTGCCAGTTCCAGGGTAGCCCCTCGGTCAGCACGACTTCGGGAATGTCCTCCACCCCTTCCATCAGCTTGACCAGAAGGTCTCGCTGGTCGGGTCTGCACGGCGCGAAACCGACACCGCAATTGCCCATCATCAGCGTGGTAACGCCGTTCCACGACGATGGCGTGATCCGGTTGCTCCACGTCACCTGCGCATCGTAGTGGGTATGCACATCGACAAACCCGGGCGTCACGATTTTCCCCGTGGCGTCGATTTCCGTATCGCCCCTTGGCAGGTTCCGACCGATTGCCGCGATACGGCCGTCGCGAATCGCGACATCCGCCTCAACTGGGTCGCCGCCCGAACCATCCAGAACGGTGCCGCTACGGATAACAAGCGAAGCAATTCCGGACATTTTTCGATCTCCTTCCGTGAGATGGCGCGACGGGCCGTCAATACTGCCCGATTATGATCCCGTGTACCAAAGACGCAAACCCCTGTACGCTTCGGGCGGGAAAACAGTCTATACATGCTCCCGGCAGGCCGACAATTCCGCATGATTGCGGCGGCGATGCCGTCTGCTAGAATCAGGTCCATAAAAAACAGGTAACGAGAGTTGGAGGCAGGAAGATGATGTCGGAAATTATTCGCGGAGACGCCGAAACGGCGCTGATGGAGCGCGCACGCAATGTCCTGCCCGGCGGCGGCTTCGGCAACGTGGCCTTCGACATCGTGCTTCGGGACGGCAAGGCCGGCCGGGTCCATGATATCAGCGGCAATGAATATGTCGATTTCCTGCTCGGTTCCGGCCCCATGCTGATCGGCCACGGTCATCCGGAGGTACTGGAGGCGGTCCAGGAACAGATCGCACGCGGCACGACATTTTTCGTCAACAACGAACCCGGCATCCTGCTCGCCGAGGAAATCGTCGACGCCATCGCCTGTGCCGAGAAGGTTCGTTTCACCAGCAGCGGGTCGGAAGCGACCCTCTATGCAATGCGAATCGCCCGCGCTCACCACAAGCGGGACAAAATCCTGAAATTCGAAGGCGGCTTCCATGGCATGAGCGATTACGCGCTGATGAGCATGGCGCCGGCCCGGTCCGGCAATTTTCCCCAGAGCATTCCCGATTCGCCGGGAATTCCGCAGCGTATCCGCGACGAGGTGCTGATCGCGCCGTTCAACGACACCGAAACCGCATTGAGCATCATCCGCGAACACAGGGACGAGTTGGCCGGCGTCATCGTCGAACCGTTCCAGCGCCTGATCAAGCCGGTTCCGGGCTTCCTGCAGGCGCTGCGCGACGTCACGACGGAGTGCGGCATCGCGCTGATCTTCGACGAGGTGGTGACCGGGTTCCGCTTCGCCTATGGCGGCGCCCAGGCGTATTACGGCGTCGTGCCGGACCTGTGCGCGCTCGGCAAGGTGATCGGCGGCGGCTTCCCGCTGGCGGCGGTCGCGGGGCGCGACGAATACATGGTGCATTTCGACCGGCATGCCGTCGCGCCGGAAGAATACGCTACCCAGATCGGCACGCTGAGCGGCAACCCGGTCGCCGCCACCGCAGGCCTCGCGACCCTGAAGGTGCTGAAACGCCCGGGTGCCTATGAGAAAATATTTGATAACGGCCGCGCCCTGATGGACGGCCTGACCACCCTTCTCGAAAAGACGGGAACGGCGGCGCAGGTGATCGGCGAACCGCCCCTGTTCGATATCATCTTTTCAAAAGGCCGCGTGGCGGATTACCGGGATTCGATTGCCGGAAACCGCGACCCGCTACTGGCCTTCAACCAGTATCTGCGATCGCATGGCGTCCTGAAGGGCGACAGCAAGTTTTATGTATCGCTCGCACATGACGCAGACGATATTGCCAAAACCCTGCGTGTTTTCGAACAGGCGCTGACGGACTAAAAATAAATGACTCGGCAGACCAATATCATGATCGCCTGCGGCGTACTCATCGTGCTGTTCGCCGGTGGGCTACGCCAGTCTTTCGGCGTATTCCTCAACCCGGTATCCATCGACCTTGATATCGGGCGGCAGGTCTTCGGGCTTGTGATTGCCTCGCAGGCCCTGCTGTTCGGCGTCTGCCAGCCGGTTGCCGGCATGCTTTCCGACCGTTACGGCGCGTTCCGTGTGATTACAGCGGGCGCGCTGCTGTATGCCCTGGGCCTCTGGTTCGCGGGAATGAGCACCTCCGCACTGGACCTGTATCTTTCCATGGGGCTGCTGGTCGGCGTCGGTTTGAGCGGGGCCACCCAGGTCGTCGTGCTGGGCGCGATCGGCAAGGTCGTGCCCAACGAGCGCCGCGGCACCGCCTTTGGCATTGTCATTTCCGCCGGATCCATCGGCATGTTCGTCTTCGTACCCGGCGCGCAATCGCTGCTCGATACGCTTGGCTGGCGCGGCAGCTTCTCGGTCGCCGCCGCCGCCATCGCCATGATTCCGCTCGTCGCCATCGGCCTGCGCGCCGCCCCCCTGGCCGAACCAGCGGGGCCCAAACAGTCCCTGCGCGAAGCCGTCAGCGAAGCGAAATCGCATTCGGGTTATGTGCTGCTCACCCTCGGATTCTTCGTCTGCGGCTTCCATGTCACCTTCGTCGGCACCCATCTGCCCGCCTTTCTGGCCGACAAGAACGTTTCGCCGCAGGCCGCCGCCTATGCGCTGGGCGTAATCGGGTTGTGCAATGTCATCGGCGCCTACTTCTTCGGCAGGCTCAGCGACCGATATGGCAAGAAGAACCTGCTCGTCGTCATCTATTTCAGCCGTGCGGTGCTGATGTCCTTGCTGCTGATCCTGCCGATCAATGACGTGACGGCCATCCTGTTCGGAATCTGCATGGGGCTTTTGTGGCTGGCGACGGTTCCGCTGACCAGCGGCATTGTCGCCCAGGTCTTCGGCACCCGCCATTTCACGATGCTGTTCGGCGTGGTGTTCATGAGCCACCAGTTCGGCGCTTTTGGCGGCGCCTGGCTCGGCGGTTATATTTCCGACGTGACCGGATCGTACGACCTGATGTGGATGATTTCCATCGGGCTCGGCCTCGTAGCGGCCCTGCTGCACTGGCCGATCCGCGACCAGCCGCTTGCCCGGCTTTCCCAGGAGCCCGCTAAAGCCTGAGCGACGCCAGCCCTTCCAGGGCGATATCGTCTTTCAGCACCAGGTATGTCGGCACCTGTTCCAGCCTTTGCCGGAAACGCCCCTTGGCCTTGAATCGCGTTCGGAACGGCGACATCGCGAGGAAATTCGCGAAGCGCGGCGGCACGCCGCCGCCGATGAAAATGCCGCCCCAGGCGCCGTAGATCAGCGCCAGATTCCCGGCGAAGGTTCCCAGAAAAGCGGTGAACTGCGTCAGGGTAGCCACCGCGTCGCTCTCTCCCGACAGGGCGGAGCGAACTATTTCCCCGGGCGCCCAATCCTGACCGGTCATCGCATGATGCAGATTGGCCAGCCCTTTGCCGGACAAGACCCGCTCCGCCGAGACATGACCGAAACGCGTTTCCATTGCCGCCAGGATCTGTCGCTCTACCGCGTTGACGGCCGCCAACGACGCATGGCCGCCTTCCGTCGCCAGGGCGGGAATACTGTCGGCGACACCGGGAACCAGGCAGGATACGCCAAGCCCCGTGCCCACATTGGCGAGCGCCACGGGGTGACCGAAGTCCGGCTCCCGTTCCGGCCCGATACACAGCAGGTCCCCGGGCACCAGCCCCGGCAGCGCCAGCGCCGCCGCCTGCACATCGTTAAACACCCGGACCGGCACGCCGCCGAACGCCGCGCCGATTTCATCCGCCCGGAAAACCAGCGAACCGTTCGTCAGGGTCACGCTCGTCTTGTCCACCGGCCCGGCGGCCGCGACCGAAATGGCGCCGATGGAGGGATTCCCCAGGTGACACAGACCATCCCGGATCATATCCAGCGCCGCCCCGTAGTCCGCAACCGGGAGCACGACCGGCGACTCTCCGCTGCCGGCCAATGCAAACCGGCCGTTGGTCCCGCCGATATCCGCGACGAGATGCGCCGCCATCAGATCACCGCACCAACGCCCGGACGAAATTTTCGATTTCGGCAACGCAGTTCCGGTGCCAGCGGTGTACGTCGAATGAAATCAGCTGTTCCGCCATCTGCCCCCAGCGAATGCGGCGCTCCGCCACCGGCATGTGGATGGCCCGGTTCAGCGCCTGCGCCATGCCTTCGATGTCATAGGGATTGACCAACAGCGCACCTTTCATTTCCTCCGCCGCACCGGCAAAGCGTGACAGGACGAGAACCCCCGGGTCGTCAAAGGATTGCGCCGCCACGAATTCCTTGGCGACCAGGTTCATGCCATCGCGCAGCGGAGTCACAAATCCGACCCGGCTGTGCCGGTAGAAGCCCGCCAGCACCCGGCGGCTGAATCCCTTGTTCAGGTAGCGGATCGGTACCCAGTCGAATTCAGAATGCGCACCGTTGATATGTCCCGCTTCGGCTTCCAGCTCGTGGCGAATTTCCTGGTATTGCGGAACGCCTTCCCTGGAGGGCGGAGCAATCTGCATGAAGGTGACGCCGCGCTTGTGCTCTGGATAGCTTTGCAGGAACTGGTCGAACGCCTGCATCCGATGCAGCAGCCCCTTGGAATAATCCAGCCGATCGACGCCGAGGATGAGATGCCTGTCGCCGATACTGTCCATAAGGCGCCTGACGGAGGATGAATTTTCCGCCTCGTCAGCCAGCTTGATAAAATCTCCGGTATCGATCGATATCGGAAAATGTTTCACCCTTGTTTTTTTCCGACCGACATGGACCGTACCATCCGGTTCGGCCGTGCCTCCCGCTTCGCGAATGACGTAATCCAGGAACGCCAGGACATCGCCACGGGTCTGAAAGCCGATCACGTCGAATTCCAGCAGCGCCGAAACAAGTTCCCTGTGGTTCGGCAGCGCCAGCAGAATCTCGCGAGCCGGCCATGGAATATGCAGAAAAAATCCCATCTTCTGGCGGCATTTCAGTTTGCGTAGCTCCGACGCCAGCGGCAGGAAATGATAGTCATGGATCCAGACCACATCGTCCGCCTCCAGCAGGGGCGCAATCTGCTTCGCGAAGAGTTCATTGACCCTGTGATAGCCGCTGAAATTCTGGCGGGAGAATTCGGTCAGATCCAGCCGGTAATGCATCAGCGGCCAGAGGGAACGGTTTGCATAACCGTTGTAATACTCCTCGTAATCCTGCGCCGCGAGATCCAGCGTTGCATAGGTGATATTGCCCACCTTCTTGAAATGCAGCCCGTCGGGAGCGGATTCCACGGTTTCGCCGCTCCAGCCGACCCAGATACCGCCCATGCGTTCCAGCGCGGACTGTACGGCGACAGCGAGTCCCCCTGCCGACTCCTTGCGGCGGCCATCGGGAACCATCACTCGGTTGGAGACAACTATCAAACGGCTCAAAAGGCATCCTCCCAGGATTTTGACAGCCGGATCGCACAGTAGATCAGGCCGACCATTGAATAGGTTTGCGGAAAATTTCCCCAAAGCTCCCCCGTCTCGGGATCAATATCCTCCGAAAGCAGGCCCAGATGATTGCGCCGTTCCACCATATGCTCAAACAGCTGACGGGCTTCCGCCAATCGCCCGGCCGAGGCCAGCCCGTCGATATACCAGAAGGTACAGACGTTGAAGGATGTCTCGGGGACGCCGAAATCGTCCTCCTGATGGTAGCGGAAAAGGTAGTTGCCGTGCTTCAGGTTCTTTTCGATGAATGCCAGCGTGCCCGCGAATTCGGCGCTCTTGCCGTCGACGAAACCAAGTTGCGGCAGCATCAGCAGGGACGCGTCCGCCCCCTCGCCCCCGAAACTGTTGGTGAAGGCCTGAAGCGCCGGATTCCAGGCGCGCGCCATGATGCCTTCCTTGATCCAGGCGGCATGATCCGCCCAGACCCGTGCCCTGTCCGGCAGTTTCAGATGAACGGCGATCTTTGCCAGCCGGTCGCAGGCCGCCCAACACATGACACTTGAAAAAGTGTGAATCCGCACGCGGGTCCGGTATTCCCAGGGACCCGCATCCGCTTTGTCCCAGCGTAGCAACGCCTGCTCGCCGAACCGCTCAAGGCTTTCGAACAGCGTGATATCGCCCACCCGGTCCAGTCGCCGATCAAAAAAGCTCTGGGCGCTGGCGAGAATGACGCTGCCGTAGCCGTCATTCTGCACCTGCCGATAAGCATCGTTGCCGACCCGCACCGACCGCGCGCCGTCATACCCGGTCAGCCCGTCGATCACGCGCTCGGTCAGGATCTTCTCGTGCAGGATACCGAAGACCGGCTGCAGGTACCCGTCTTCCGACCCGACAATAATATTCTTGATATAGGTCAGGTAGCCCTGCATCGTACGGGTCACCCCCAGATGATTGAGCGCGCGGACGACAAAATATGAATCCCGCAGCCAGCAGAACCGATAATCCCAGTTCCGGTGCGACCGGTCGAATTCCGGTACCGATGTGGTTGCGGCGGCGATAATCGCGCCGGTTTCCTCGAAACTGCTCAGCTTGAGGGTAATCGCCGAACGGATGACGACGTCCTGCCATTCAAAGGGAATTGCCAGGTAACGGCACCATTCTGTCCAGTAATACTGCGTACGCTCCAGGAAGTTGCGATAGGTGCCGGCGACCGACTCCTCCAGGCTTTCATCCGCGCCGAAGAACATTGTCACCGTGTCTTCCAGGATGAACGGCTTTTCCAATTCTATGTAGGTGACGGCGCAGTCCGTGGTCAGGCGGCAGGTCTGCTCCGGCGAGCGATAGCGAATGTGATTGCTGCCGCGCGTAATCGTCGGCGCGGTCTGGGCATAATCAAATGTGGGACGCAGCCGGATCGTGATCTGCGGCGTCCCGCTGAGCGGCGCAATCTGGCGGGCCAGCATGTGCGGCCGGAAGGTGCGGCCGTACTGTTTGAAGCGCGGGGCGAAATCAGTAATCTGTATACTCCCGCCATGATCGTCCCAGAGCGTCGTCTCCAGGATCGCCGTGTTCGGCAGGTAGCGCTGTTCGGCGCGCGCGAAATGGGACAGTTGCACGTCCCAGAATCCCGTATCCCGGGCGTGCTGCCGGTTGACCAGAGCGCTGAATACGGGGTCGCTGTCGAAACGCGGCAGACAGCACCAGACATGGCGCCCTCGGTCGTCGATCAACGACGAGAAGGTGCAGTTCCCGATTACCCCTAGATTCAAGCCGCGCCAGTCGCCCTGTATTGCCGATTCAGCCATCGAGACGTCTGTCCTTACGTTCCAGTTTCACTCTCAGTGCGCGCAACCATGCGTGCACCGCATCGACACCTTCAAGCCGGCCCAGGGCGGCGGTATCCGGATCGCGACCCACGAATACGCCGAACCCGCCGAGTTTCTGCACAGCGGCGAACCCATATTCATCGGTCGTATCGTCGCCCAGGAAAACCGGGATACGGCCGGCAAAGGGATATTCGAGCATGAAAGCGCGGATCGCGGTTCCCTTGTCCGCCCCCTCGGGCTTGATTTCGAAGACCATCTTGCCATGCAGAACCGTATAACCGCCCCGTGCCAAAAGGCAGGTGTCGATAAAGCCCCGGATATCGTCCTCCATTTCCGGAACCGCACGATAGTGCAGCGCGACCGTCCGGGCCTTGTCTTCGAGCAGCAGGCCGGGCCGTTTCTGCGCAAAACCGGCCAGATCGGACCGCAAGCCGTTGAGCGACTCCTGTGAACCGGTCGTTTCGACGCGCCCCTTATATGTCCGCCGCACCAGGCCATGCACCGCCCCAACCGGAAACGAAAGCCCCGCGAACAGGGAATCAGCATCGTCAAGCGTCCGGCCGGTAATAAGCGCCAACGCACCGTTGAGGCTTGCCGCCAGGCTTTTCAGGCAGCCCAGGAGATCGGGCGGAACGCGCACCAGTTCCGGCCGTTCGGCGATTTCCAGCAGCGTACCGTCTATATCGAGAAACAAGGCAAGCTTGTCCGGATCATCCGGCAGCGACAGCGTTTGCGTGGAAGATTCGCCGCCCGGCTTTTCCCGTGCGTCAATCCGTGGCCTGTCGTTGCGTGGTATCATCAGAAGGCGATTTCCCCGATCCGGTTTTCAAATGACGTCTGTTCGCGCACAAAATGTCATGCTTATTCCTGTAAATCCAGCCATTTAGGAATTCTCCCATTTCGCGGCAGATAGTCTTGGCGCGCGGCCTTATCGGCTACTAAGGTTCCTGTCTGCGTCTTGCCGCCGCATCGGGTCCCCGATGCCGTTTCATCCAAGGACACCGCAATGCTGGCCGCCTTCAGAGTCAGAAGTTTCCGCTTCCAGTGGCCGGCCGACCTGCTTACCTCCTGGGCGTTCGAAATGGAGACGCTCATCCTTGGCTGGTATGTGCTGGTCGAAACCGATTCCGTCGTGTCGCTGGCCCTGGTCGGATCGCTACATTTCCTTGGCACGCTGATTGCACCCCTGTTCGGCGTCGCCGGCGACCGGATGGGCCGCCGCGCCGTGATGTGCATGATGCGGGCGACCTACGCCGCCCTCGCCGTGGCCATGATGATTTTCGGACTGACGGATACCCTGACCCCCAACCATGTCTTCGCCATTGCGTTGCTGTCGGGCCTGGTGCGCCCGTCCGACATCTCCATGCGCAGCGCGCTTATCGGTGACACGATGCCCCCGGCCGGGCTGACCAACGCGATGGGCCTGTCCCGCACGACGCAGGATTCCGCGCGCGTCCTTGGCTCGCTGGCCGGCGCCGGGTTGCTGTCCACCCTTGGCATCGGGCCATCCTATGTCGCCATTGCGGCCCTTTACGCGATCAGCTTCGCCTTCACCTTCGGCGTGTCGCGGCACCGCCCCGGCGCCGACAACGGCCCGGACGGTGCGCCGCCCCCGCCGCCTGCCTCGCCCTGGCGCAACCTGCTGGATGGGCTGGTCTACTGCTGGCGGACGCCAAAGGTGCTGGCGCTGATGTGGCTGGCCTTCCTGGTCAACCTGTGCGGCTATCCAATCACGCATGGGCTTCTGGGTTATGTCGCGCGGGATATCTATCACCTTGATGAGAACGGGTTCGGCCGGCTTGTCGCGTTTTTCGCCGTCGGCGCCCTTTCCGGATCGTTGATGATGGCATGGCTGGGAACGCCGCGCCGCCCGGAACGTTTTACCCTGCTGAATATCTTCCTGTGGTTCGCCCTCATCATCGTCTTCGGCTTCATTACGGACGAGTTGATCGGCAGCGTAGTCCTGCTCCTGATCGGCATCGCCCAGGGCATTTCGATGATTTCGCTGGCGGTCAGCCTGCTGACCACCGTCGCCCCGCATTTCCGGGGCTGTATAATGGGGGTACGGATGCTTGTCGTTTACGGCCTGCCGGTCGGGCTGATGGCATCGGGCAGCATTATCGAGGCCTTCGGCTTCGCGGTGACCCTGACGATCTATGGCCTTATCGGCATCGGGCTGAGTATGCTGGTCGGCATCTATTACAGGACGTCGCTCTGGAACCATTGAGGCGTCCGGCGACCAACACGGAGACGGAACATTGCGCGCCATCATATGCAAGGAATGGGGATCGGTTGACGACCTGACAATGGAAGACGTGCCGCCGCCGGTGCCGGCGGACGACGAAATCCTGATCGAGGTCAAGGCGACGTCCGCCAATTTCGCCGATTCCCTCATGATCGCCGGCAAGTACCAGACCAGGCCGGACCTTCCGTTCAGCCCCGGGCTGGAGGCATCCGGAATCGTACTGGCCTGCGGCAACACGGTCACAAACTGCAAGCCCGGCGACCGGGTGATGGCGATGCTGGCCTATGGCGGCTACGCGGAACAGGCGGTTGCCAAGACCACCGACACTTTCGTCATTCCCGACGCCATGTCGTTCGAGGACGCCGCGACCTTCCCGGTCGCCTATTTGTCCAGCCATGTGGCGATCCGCTGGGAAGGACGGTTGCAGCTAGGGGAAACGCTACTCGTGCTGGGCGCCGCCGGCGGTGTCGGGTTGACCGCTGTGGAAATCGGCAAGGCGATGGGCGCCCGTGTCATCGCCGCCGCCAGTTCGGCGGAAAAACTGGCCGCGGCGGCGGCTCACGGGGCGGATGACGGGATCAATTATCGCGAGGATTCGCTGAAGGACCGTGTCATGGCGCTGACCGGCGGCAAGGGCGTCGATGTCTGTTTCGATCCCGTCGGCGGCGACCTTTTCGATTCCGCGCTGTCCTCGCTCGGCTGGGGCGGCCGTATCCTGCTCGTCGGCTTTGTCGGCGGCATCCCGCAGATCCCCGCCAACCGCCTGCTGGTGAAGAACCGCGCCGCCCTTGGCAGTTCCCTGCGCCACTTCCGCTGGCACCAGCCGGACAAGCTGCGCCAGAGCGTCGAGGAACTGTTCCGCTGGTACAAGGAAGACAGGCTGCATCCGCTGATCACCCATCGCCTGCCGCTGGAAAGGACCGTCGACGCCATCAAGCTGCTGACCGGCCGCCAGGCCTTCGGCAAGGTCGTCGTCACTCCATAATCCGGCGGACATGATCCATGGAAATCCGACTGACCGAGCATGGCGAGCGTATCGCCATCATCACCATCGACAATCAGCCGCGCCGCAATGCGATGACGCGGGAAATGATCGCCGACCTGGCCCGGCTGTGGGACCGGCTGGAAACCTCCCCCCATCGCTGCATCGTCATCACCGGGGCTGGCGACCGCGCCTTCAGCTCCGGCGCTGACCTGGGCGGCGATCTCAGCGCGTCGCCGGAACTGGCGCGGATAATCAACCGCGGATTGCTGAAGACCCACCCCTACCCGAAACCCATCGTCGCAGCGGTGAACGGCGACTGCGTCGCCGGCGGGCTGGAGCTGCTGCTGTCGACCGATATCCGCGCTGCGGTTCCCAATGCCCGCTTCGGGCTGCCCGAGGTGAAATGGTCGATCTATCCTTTTGGCGGATCGACGACGAAGCTGACCCGGCAGATCGGCCATGTTCATGCCATGGACCTGTTGCTGACCGCCGAGTTGATCTCCGCCGAAAAAGCTGCGGCACTCGGACTGGTCAATTGCGTCGTCACGGCAGATAAATTGATGGACTGGGCCATCGCCAAGGCGGAAACGATCGCTGCCAACAGTCCGTCCGCCGTTCAGGCGGTGAAACGACAGATCAGTGCTACCATTGCCGGTCATGTCATGTCGCGCGAGGCAATGGACCAGGAACTTGGCGACAGCGTCCGCGGCGGTCCGCATTTCGACGAAGGCGTGAAAGCCTTCCTGGAGAAGCGACGGCCGGAATACGAATAACCGTCAACCGTCCCGAAAAAAATCCGCCAGCCGGTTTTTCTGCAGCTTGCCGGTCGAGGTCAGCGGCAGGTCCCCCGCCGCCACGAAGCGGTAGTGCCGCGGCACCTTGTAGGCGGCAAGCGACTCGCGGCAGAAGGCGATCAGCGCCTCGGGTTCCAGAATCGCGCCCTTAGCCGGCACTATGACCGCCGCCACCGCCTCGTCGAGTCGCATGTCGGGAATACCGGTGACCCAGGCCTGGTCGATGCCCTGATAGCGGACCAGCACCTTTTCCACTTCCGCCGGCGCAACGTTGATCCCGCCGGTCTTCACCAGTTCCTTCAGCCGCCCGTGAAAGGTCAGATATCCGTCGTCGTCCAGAACGCCCAGGTCGCCGCTGTGCAGCCAGCCTTCCGCATCGAAAACCTCCGACGTCCGTACCGGATCGTTCAGGTAGCCCGGCGTCACATTGCCCCGGATCATGATTTCGCCGCGCGCGCCCGCCGGCAGGACCGCCCCGGTTTCCGGGTCGACGATCCGGATTTCCTGCCCTGCCAGCGCCCTGCCCGAACAGCGCAGGCGACGCTCCAGCGGATCCCGGCAATCGATGACCGCCGAATTGCCATAGGCCTCGGTCAGCCCGTAAACATTGCAGATTTCATACACGCCCAGATCGACGATCCGCTGGATCTGCTCCGGCGTACCGATGGTGGCGCCCGTCCGCAGGGAGCCGAGGTTGCGCGACGCCCGGTCCGGATGCGCCGTCATCGCCAGCGCCATGTTCGGCAACCCGTAGAATACCGTGCAGCGCTCCTGCTCGATCAGGCGCAGCGCGTCGCCCGCATCGAAGTGATGCTGCAACACGACCGTGCCGCCATGGGTCATCACCGTGAACAGGGCGTTGACGCAGGAGAACGACCAGAACATGGAAACCGCCAGCCACAGACGGTCCTCCGGCGAAAGATGCATGCGCTCGCCGATCGACCACATATTGTCGATCAGTCCGCGATGCAGCAGAGGCACACCCTTGGGTATCGAAGTCGAGCCCGAAGTATAAAGGATGCAGGCGATATCGTCGGCTGACGCCGTGTTCGCCGCCAGGTCGCCATCCGTGACCGTCTTCCCCATATCCGGCAGCGACGCGAAGGGAATACGGTTTTCCGCAACGGCACCGTCCACCGTGACGATCCCGCCGAGGCACGCGATTTCGCCATCCGCCGCCCGTATCCCCGCCAGCACATCGTCCAGCGCCTTGTACCGCAGGCGGTCCTCCGCGACCAGCAGTTCGACGTCGGCGTCGCGCATCTGGTAGGCCAGTTCCGACGGCGTGGCCCAGGTGTTCAGGGCGACGGCTTCGACACCCAGCGACATCGCGGCGAAATAGGCGACCAGCCATTCATGGCGGTTGTCCATCAGGATCGCCATGCGGCCGCCGCGCCGCATGCCCAAGGCGTACAGCCCTTTCGAATGGCGCCTGACGGCACCCGCGAAGGCGGCGTAGCTCAGCCGGATATCGCCGTCGACGATGAATTCCCGGTCCGGATAGCGGGCCGCCATTTCCGACAGCAGGGCCGGCGCGGTTCGGCTGGCAGGTTTTTCCATTTTTGTTATCCGTACGCTTGGTGTCTATCGATTGCGGACGAACATAAAATCGCCCCCTTCATGACCGGCAAACCGGATATCCGAATATTGCGGCGTCTGTTGCGCGTTCAGCATGACGGAACGCCGGACATGCTCGAACAGTTGGGTCCCGTCAAGCACATCGCCATTGTCCCGCAACGCTTTCAGGAATTGTGCGGCGAAGACCGAATGGTTACCGCCGCCCGCATCCACCACAGGTTCCAGCCCCCCCGATGACAGTACGACCCGGGTGCGTTTTTCGATCATCCGGGCCAGGTAGGACGAATTCTGTTCCGGTACGGCAATCGAGCGGGTCAGTGTTCCGGAAAAGCAACTATCTACGACGACCATGACATGCTTCGCCAGCAGCGCCTGCAGGGTATCCGTCACGCTGGCATTGGAAAGCCATCGTGATCGCCGGTCTTCTTCCGCGTCGGCGGGCAACCAGTATCCCCGGCCGGACTGCCGGTCCAGCCAGCCATGCCCCCCATAATAGATCAGCAGGTTGTCATCCTCCGTGAGCGTATCGCGGAGCCGGTCGAATTCGTCGATAATATCATCCCGCTCCGGATTTTCCATCAGCCGCACGGTGTAGCCATAGTCCTCCCGCAGAACCTTCGCCACCGCCCTGGCATCCGTCAGCGCCGTCTTGAGTTTCGGAAGCGCCTTGTAGTCATTGATGCCAATGACCAACGCGTGATAGCGGCCCCAGCTGATATTTGCGCTTTTCGGTACTGGCGATGCCCTGCCCCCCGCCAGCGTGTCAGGGTGGCGGACGAGGCTGGCGCGCTCCGACTCCGGACTGGAGCCGGATGCGGCGGTCTCGGGCGCCACATCAAGACGAGAGACAACGTCCGGGTCCCGCAACTTCATCGGGATCGCCCGGCTGCCGAGAAACAGCGCATTGCCTTCCTGGAAGATTGTAAAACATGTCTTTTTCCGTTCCAGCCCTTCCCAACCAGCGCTATGGCGCGCTTCGTTCCGGCAGATAGCGTTTTCGCTGATCTTCCATCGGCCTCCGGCACTGTGTCCGCCTTGCGTTTCGGCACGCCATTGCAACCCGTCGGAAAATGTAAACGTCACATCTCCCTTGGGGCCGGCAATGGAAAACACCAGCCCGCCCTGGAACAAGGCCTCCAGCGCTGCCGATCCAAGCAGCGTTTTCTCCGCCATCGCGTGACCGCCGGAAAGCATGAAAAATGTCGCAGTAACAAATCCGTACAGACATGTCCTGACCATTATTCTCACCGCAATTCGCCGAACCGGTATTACCGGCGCATATGGTTTCCTAATACGCTGCCCGTGCGAATGCCGCCGATTCGCACTCAGCCCAGCTCTTTTGCCAGAAAGGCCAGCGTCCGCTCCCGCGCGACATGGGCGCATTCTTCATGGAACGGCGGATAACCGAACCGGTTGAACCCGTGATCCGCGCCTTCGTATTCATGGATTACCACATTCGGCTTGCCGTCCAGGTGCGTATGGATATCGCGCAGCATGTCCGGCGGGATCCGCGTATCCAGCGAACCGAAATGCAGCATCAGCGGCCCGGTGATGCTGTCCGCCTCGTCATAATGGTTGTTCAACTGCACCGAATAATAGCCCACGCCCGCATCCAGCACCTTGCGGGCCATGCCCAGATAAACGAGCTTGCCGCCAAGACAGAACCCGACCGACCCGACCCGGCCGGTGCAGTTGTCCTGCGCGCGCAGCCAGTCGACACAGCAGCCCAGATCCGCCATCGATTTGTCCAGATCCAGGGCAAATCCCATCGCGCGCCCCTGCTCCTGCCCCTCGGGCGTGTAGTCCAGATAGGTGCCCGGCGCTTCCCGCCAGTAGATATCCGGCGCAATACAGACATAGCCGTCCTCGGCGTAGCCATCGGCGACCGCCCGTACCCAGTGATTGGAATTATAGATTTCCGGGAGGATAACCAGTCCCGGCCCCTTGCCGCCGGCAGGCGCGGCCATATAGGCCTCGAACTGTCCCCCGTCCCGCGAATCGATCCGCACCATATCGCCAATCATGTCGCTATTTCCCCCTTGTGTGTCGTATCTCATCCGCCATATATGCCTCAATTAGGCTGATACGGCCCTTCCTGATTGCGTCGGCCTCGAAAAAAATTTACATGCTCCGCGCTGAGAATAGAATATTAACCGCTATCAGATAGACGATAGGCTGAACGGCCTGTCCGTTCCACGAGAACTGGAAGTGCCGGGTTAAAATGACGATTGACGCATTGCTGGACATTTTACTTACCTTCGATTTCAAAGCGTTCACGGCAATTGTTTTCATTGATCTGGTCATGTCCGGCGACAATGCCATCATCATTGGAATGGCCGCCGCCGGCCTGCCGCCGGAATTGCGCCGGCGGGCCATTTTCTTCGGCATCGTCGCCGCCACGGTCCTGCGTATCTTTTTCTCGGCCATTACCTATCAGCTTCTGAGCATCATCGGCCTGACGCTCGCCGGCGGGTTGCTGCTGCTCTGGGTCGCCTACAAGATGTGGCAGGAACTCCGGAGCCAGATCAAAGCGGAGAAGGCGACGGAAGTCGATGTAACAGCCGCCCCCAAGACGATCCGCAGCGCCATGGTCAGCATTATCGTCGCCGACGTTACCATGTCGCTCGACAATGTCCTTGCCGTGGCCGGTGCGGCGCATGGAGCGCCTGGCATGATGGTTTTCGGCCTGGTTCTCTCGGTGGCGCTGATGGCCTTCGCCGCTAATTACATTGCCGTCATGCTCGAAAAACACCGCTGGCTCGCCTATACCGGTCTTGCGGTGGTTACCTATGTTGCGGTGGAGATGATCTGGCGCGGGTCGAACGAGGTTTACGGCGCAACGGCCGGCGTGCTTTTCTAAAGACGCGATTTCCGGCAGAATCAGCGCCAGATCAGTAACCGTCAGGGATTCGGCCATGCCCATGATAACCGACCAGTCGCCTGTTGCCTTCGCGGACCAGTTGCCCGACGCGGTCGATGTCCTGGTCATCGGCGCGGGCATCGCCGGCACCGCGACGGCATTCTTTCTGGCCGAGCGCGGCGTGAAGGTGTTGCTCTGCGACAAGGGCCGCGTCGCCGGCGAGCAGTCGAGCCGTAACTGGGGCTGGATTCGCCAACAGGGACGCGACTGGGCCGAACTGCCGATCATGATGGAATCCAACCGGATCTGGCGAAGTCTGGCGGAAAAAACCGGCGAGCCGGGTTTGGCCTTCACCCAAAGCGGCAGCATCCACCTCGTGGACAGTGACGCCGGCCTCAAGAAACTTGAAGCCTTCCATGACATCGCGAAAAAACACCAGCTGGATACCAGGATGCTGTCCGCGGCGGAAGTCCGGGAACGGTTTCCCAATATCGGCGGCAACTGGGTCGGCGGACAGGTCACCGAAAGCGATGGCCGCGGCGAGCCCTTCGTCGCCATCCCGGCGCTGGCGCGCGCCGCCCGGCGGCTGGGCGTCAGTATCGTCGAAGGCTGCGCCGTCCGCACCCTGGACATGGAAGGCGGCCGAGTCACGGGCGCCATGACGGAAAAGGGCCGCGTGCGCTGCAGCCAGGTCGTGCTGGCCGGCGGCGCCTGGTCGACCCATTTTGCCGCCAATGCCGGAGTCGACCTGCCGCAGCTTGCGGTGCGGTCCACCGTAGCGCGGACGGAACCCGGCCCGGAACTGTATTCGGGGAATTTCCGGACGCCCGGCTTCGCTCTGCGCCGCCGCACCGATGGCGGCTATACGATCACCAGCGGCGATCTGGCGGAACATTTTCTTTCATCCAATTCATTCAAATATTTTTCCAAATATCTGAAACTTCTGAAAATTTCCGCAAACGACGTCCGTATAAAGCCGGGTGCGCCAAAGGGCTATCCCGGCGCCTGGGGCGCACCCCGCCGCTGGACCGCCGATGAGGTCAGTCCGTTCGAGCGGATGCGGGTGCTGAACCCGGAACCTTCGCCCACGGTGCTGAAGCGGATAAAGACCCGTCTGCCGATCCGGTTCCCGGAACTGAAACACCTCAAAATCGCGGAAGCCTGGGCCGGAATGATCGACGTGACCCCGGACGCCGTACCGACGCTTGGCGAAGACGCCACGGTGAAGGGCCTGTTCATCGCGACCGGGTTGAGCGGTCATGGCTTCGGCATCGGCCCCGCGGTCGGCAGGATCATGGCGGATCTCGTTACCGGGCGGGATCCGGGACACGACCTGACCCGGTTCCGGGTCCAGCGGTTCTTCGACGGCAGCCCGATCGAGCCGGGCCCGTACTGAGGGACAGGGTATGACCAATACCATTATCTACAAAATCTGCACGGCGGCGGAATGGGCGGACGCGGCGCGAACCGGCGCGTTTACCGGCAGCGCTGTGGATATACAGGACGGCTTTATCCATTTCTCAACCGCCGGTCAAGTCGCGGAAACCGCCCGTCGCCATTTCGCGGGACAGTCGGACCTTGTCCTTGTCACGGTCGATACCGGAAAACTGAATACCCCCCTGATATGGGAGGAATCGCGTGGCGGCGCGCTGTTTCCCCATCTGTACGGGGTGCTTCCGGTCACGGCCGCGGTTGATGTCACGCCCCTGCCATGGAACGATGGCGTTCATACATTCCCCACCGGGCTGGCTGACGCCGGGCGCTGACAGCGCCACGGCAAGGAAACGGAGTAAAGCAATTCCCATTTTCAGGATACTGGCACTGTCCATTTTGCTTCTGGTCGTGGCAACGGGCGCGGAAGCCAGGGCAGAGGTGCAGAAAGGCATGCATATTTATTCCGCCTGCCGGGGCGTGAACGTTCATTTTTGCCAGGGTTATATCGCCGCCATTGCCGATGAAATGAATGGCGGAATCGAATTCAGACGGTATCGCGCCTGTATTCCCGAAGAGATCACGATCCTGCAATTGCGGTTGGTTGTCTCAAAATGGATGAGCGAGCATCAGCAATACCGGCATGACCCCGCCGCCGGGCTCGTTGCCGAAGCATTGGCGGCCGCTTTTCCCTGCTCATTTCGGTAACAGGTTGTTCAATTCTCCACCCGTGACAGGAAGCCGAGCATGGCGCCGTTGAAGGCCGCCGGCTGTTCCCAATAGGCCGAATGCCCGGCGCCGGGAATGATCACGGTTTCCTGCCTCGGAATGCGTTCAGCCAGCATTCCGAGAACCGCCGGCGGCGTATACAGATCCGCATCGCCGGTCAGCATCAGAACGGGCATCGGCAGATTTTCCAGCGTGCGCCAGGTAATCTTCGTCGCTGTGGGCTGCCGGCTCACCGGCGCCCCATGAAGCGCCTTGTGCTCCAGATCTAGCCAGCCCCGGACACCTTCCGGATTGGCCGCCCGGTAGGAAGGCCCCAGTTCGCGGAATTCCGGCGGCAGCCGGTCGAAGCCGTCGGGCCGCAGCCCTTTCGACATCGCCTCGTAATCACTGTCCGTCACGCCGACCAGCGTGCAGGCCAATAGGAGGCTGCGCAGCCGTTCCGGCCAGGCCTGCGCGAAATCAGTGGCGACAATGCCCCCCATTGCGGTGCCGAGCAGATGAAACCGGTCGAGTTCCAGTTGATCGGCCAGCGTCTTCAGGTCGCCCGCCCCCGTTCCCCGGTCCCTCAAGGGGCCCGATTCCGATCCGTAATGGCCGCGCCGCGAATAGCCGATCACCCGGTATCCGGCGGCGGCAAGCACCGGCTGCTGATAACCCCAGACAAGCCCGCTGCCGGTGCTTGAGTGGCCCAGCACGACGGGAGCCCCGTCGCCGCCCGTGTCCCAGTACCAGAGCTTCGCCCCTTGGGCGTCGACGAATCCTTCCGTAACAGGTATCGGCGGCGGCATTGGCGCCGGCGTGAAATCCGGGATATCCGCCATGATCAGGCACTCAGGAACGGCAGGACGGTATCGAGGAACAGTTCCGGCGTCTGGACATGCATGAAATGCCCGGTATCCCGTTCCTGATAGACCGCACCCGGTATCGCCGCCGCAACCGGTTCGATGACCGATGGCGGCAGGATCGAGTCTTTCGCGCCGCCAATCACCAGCGTGGGACAGGCAATACGGTGCAGGTCAGGCTGTAAATTCATTTCCGCCAGCATCCGGTTGATTGCAGCGAAGCCATTTGGATCGTTGGTCAGCCAGCGCTGCCAGTAGGCCGGAAATCGGACGACGGCGCGGCGGATATCTTCCGGGAAAGAGCGGTTAAGACTGACATCCACGACGGCGCGCATGCCTTCCTTTTCCACCAGTTCCGCGCGGGATAGCAGCCGTTCCCGCAGTTCCGCCGTTGGACGACCAATGGCTGGACTGGTTACCGCCAGGCGGCGGACACGTTCCGGATGTGCAATGGCGTAACCCAAGCCGATGCCACCGCCAAGCGCGATGCCGACAACATGGCAGGGTCCGTCGATCCCCAGCGCATCGAGCAGCGCGACAAGGTCCGCGTTCAGGGTGTTGATGGAAAGCGATCCCCGGGTTTTTTCCGACATGCCAAACCCGCGCTGGTCATAGCGCAGCACCCGGAACCGGTCCTGGAACGCCGGCAGGGTCACGTCCCAGCTTTCGAGCGACCCGCCCAGTTCGTGGATCAGCACTACCGTTTCCTTCCCGGCGCCGCTGACCTCACAGCGCAGGCTCGCGCCATTCGCTTCCACCCATTGCATGTATTGTTTTCCTTAAGAAATTCAGGTCTGAACGCCGCCGCGCAATCCGCCGGCATCGACATTGCCCCAGAGCACCGCATGGCTTTGCGGCAGCGGGCGGCTGTTCGGCATCGACAGCCACAGCCGATACAACAACCTTTCCTCGCCCGATCCCGCATCATCGGTAAACGGGGTCCGGCCGTGATAGACGATATGGTTGTTGAGGAACTGGATATCGCCTGGCGCCAGCGGCATTTCGAAGCAGAGTTCCTCGGCGACATCGATCAGCATGTCGAGCGCTTCCCGCTGCCGGTCGGTCAGCGGCGGCACCCCCGGCAGGGTCTGCGCCTGCTCGATATAGGTCCGCGAATAATGGCTGGTGAAATAACCGTCCCGCATCCCGAATACAGACAGCGGATAGCTGCCCGTCACCGCGCCGACCTCGTCGCCCGGGGAGTAACGCTGGAAATCCTCGAACAGCGTATCGACCAGGTCCGGGCGGCGGTCGAGCATCGTGTCGTGGATCGCCGTCGCGCTGACGATGCGGCTGATTCCCCCGTTATGCGCCTGCCGGACACAGAGCAGCGCCACCACATCGGCCCGGTCGTTATGCCAGGGCAATCCTTCCGCCGAATCGACGCGTTTGCCGCCGTTACGGCTGTTGTCGCGTATGTCGCGCATCAGGCCGCGACCGCCATTCTGCGGCACCGGCGTGCCGAGATGCGATCCGATGGCGAAATACAGCGCGCGCAGTTCCGCTTCCGAATAGCGATCCACCGGCAGCCCCGTCAGCTTCATCACGCCGCAGCCGTCCTCCAGCTCGTCCGCGATATCCCGCAGTTCCGCACCAAGCTCCGGCAGTGGAAAATCGGCGGCGGTCAGCGTCTCCCACGGACGGCCCCTCGCACCGGGCAGCGCCGCATCGATTTCCGCGATGGCCGAAGGCGACAGCGGATGAATCCAGTGCGTCGATGCTGCGAGGTCAGATCCGCGCCATGTCGCGGCGCCGCCAATCGGTTTTCTCGATCCGGTATCCGGCATTTTCCTGACCCTCAAAATCGTCACCTGACCGGATAGTAGCGAATCCGGCCTCTCCATCCAACTCCTGCGCATTGCCGCTTCGAATTTCAGCCGGCACGGCGTAACCTGTCCGGGAACAGGAAAATCAGGAGGATCGTCATGAGCGGGCTGAAGGACGGGCTAAGGGGCAAGGTTGCGGTCATTACCGGCGCGTCGACGCCGAAAGGCATCGGACTCGCCATCGCCCGGCGCTTCGCAGCGGAGGGGGCATCGCTTTTCCTCGTTGCCGAAGGCACGCCGGAACAGTTGCAGGCGGCTGCGACGGAATGCCGGGAACTGGCGCAGGCGGGGGCGAGCGTGGCATACGGGCAGTTTGACCTCGGCCAGCCGGACCAGCCCGAAGCCATGACCGCCGCGGCGCTGGACGCCTTCGGCAGGATCGACGTGCTGGTGAACAACGCGGGCATCCGCGACAACAAGGATTTCGGCACGTTTTCCCGCGCGGAATTCGACCGCATTGTCTCCGTCAACCTGACCGCCGCATTCTTCGCCAGCCAGGCGGTATTACCGGCAATGCGCAAACAGGGCGGTGGCCGTATCATCCATATCGCCAGCCAGATGGGGCATGTCGCCGCCGACAAGCGCGCCGTCTATGGACTGACCAAGGCGGCGCTGATCCACCTGACCAAATCGATGGCCTTTGAACTGGGCCCGGAAGGCATCATCGTCAACGCGATCAGCCCCGGCCCGATCCGCACCCAGCCGATCCTGGACCGCATCGCCGCCGATCCGAATTACGAAGCCGGACGCAAGCAGTATGTCCGCGCCGGCCGGCTGGGCGAAGCGACCGAGATCGCCGAACTGGCCTATTTCATGGCCGCGACCGACGCGACCTATTTGCAGGGCACCGATATCGTGATCGACGGCGGGTACATCACTCATTAGTGCACATCAGATTTAACAGGCTGCGGAAAAACCCTTCCCAGCGTCGCGCGGTCGTGATTCAATTCTC
>JBBDQU010000012.1 GCA_040905865.1 Alphaproteobacteria bacterium | reverse complement strand
CGGCATTCCGCGCCGAAATCCTCGCACGTTAACGATTCATGATTGTACCCTGGGACCACAATGCGGACCACTTGTCGATTCATTTGCAAGGACGCATAATCGCGCCATGCGCAGCCTGTTTGCAGTCCTGACGGTTCTTCTGGTGATGCTGGGCGGCACGCCCGCCGACGCCACGCAGGCGGATCCGCGCCTCGATTCGCTGTTCGAGCAGCTCCAGAAAACGACCAATGCGCGCGAGGCCGACGGCATCGAGCGGCAGATCTGGTCGATCTGGATGGAAGCCGGCGCGGAAGACCTGAATATCCTGATGCGGCAGGGGACCGTCGCGATGGCGGAACGGGATTTCCCGCTCGCGATGGAAAGCTTCAACGCGCTGATCGCCCTGGCGCCCGACATGGCCGAAGCCTGGAACAAGCGCGCGACGCTGCATTACCTGATGCAGAATTTCGAGGCCTCGGTGGCGGATGTGCAGCAGACGCTGGCGCTGGAGCCGCGTCATTTCGGCGCGATTGTCGGCATGGGGATGATCTACGACCGGCTTGGCGACCAGGCGGCGGCGTTGCGGGCCTTCGAGCAGGGGCTGAAGATCAACCCGCATATGGAAAACATTCTCGAAAAATCCAAAAAACTCGCCCAGGAACTCCGGGACCGGAATATCTGAGGGCGCCTCCGTGGAACAGGATCACCCGGAACTGCTGGCTGCCTTGCGGCGGATGGATCTCGTCGCGGATAACGAATCGCCGGCATTCGTGCCGCTGACCGGCGGCGTATCATCCGATATCTGGCGGGTGGATCTGGCGCGCGGGCCGATCTGCGTGAAACGCGCGCTGGCGCAACTGAGGGTCGCGGCGGAATGGCGGGCCCCGGTGGAACGCAACGCCTCCGAGGTCGCCTGGATCGAAGCGGCGCGCCGGGTCGTTCCGTCCTGCGCGCCGAAAATCCTGGGGCACGATCCGGACGCCGGCCTGTTCGCCATGGAATACTTCGACCCCGAACGCTACCGCTTGTGGAAGAACGAATTGCGCGACGGGCGTGTCGTGATCTCCGATGCGGCGGCGGTGGGGGATACGCTGGGCCGGATCCACGCCGCCAGCGCCGCCGACCCGGAATGTGCCGAAAAATTCGCCAATGACCGGATTTTCCATGACATAAGGCTCGAACCCTATCTGGTGGCGACGGGCAAGGCGCATCCGGATCTCGCGGATACCTTCGCGCGGCTTGTCCAGGTCACGGCGGAAACCCGGCATGTGATGGTGCACGGCGATGTCAGCCCCAAGAATATCCTGATCGGTCCCGAAGGGCCGGTCTTCCTTGACGCGGAATGCGCCTGGTATGGCGATCCGGCCTTCGATCTGGCGTTCTGCCTCAATCACCTGCTGCTCAAATGCCTGTGGGTGCCGTCCTCGTCCGTATTGCTGCTCGACTCGTTCGGCGTGCTGGCGGCGCGCTACCTGGCGCGGGTCGATTGGGAGGATCCCTCGGAACTGGACGCGCGCACGGCGCGGCTGCTTCCGGGGCTTTTGCTGGCGCGGATCGACGGCAAGTCGCCGGTCGAATACCTGACCGACGAGAAAGACAGAAACACGGTGCGGAACGCGGCGCGGGCCATGCTGTACGGGCCGGTGGAAAGCCTCGGCGAAATACGCGCCTGCTGGCGGGAGGTATTACGGAAATGAACGACATGGCGATAATGGATGTGGCGGGGCGCAGGGTCTGGGATTCGCGGGGCCGGCCTACCGTGGAGGTCACCGTCACCCTGGCGGACGGCGCGACGGGGCGGGCGATCGCGCCGGCGGGCGCGTCCACGGGCAGCGGCGAGGCCGTCGACCTGCGCGACGGCGGCGACAGCTTCGGCGGCCATGACGTGCGGCGCGCGCTGGCGGCGGTCAACGGCGAAATCGACGCGGCGCTGGAAGGCGCCGACGCCGACGATCAGGATGCGGTCGATGCGGTTCTGATCGCGCTGGACGGCACGCCGGACAAGTCGCGCCTCGGCGGCAATGCCACGGTCGCGACCTCCATGGCGGTGGCGCATGCGGCGGCGGCGTCGGACGGCGCGCCGCTGTGGCGGCGGCTGGGGGGAATGCGGGCGCATACCCTGCCGCTGCCGGAAATCCAGATCTTCGGCGGCGGCGCGCATGCGGGCCGGCGGGTCGATGTGCAGGATTTCATGGTCATCGCCACGGGCGCGGCGGATTACGAACAGACCCTGGACTGGACCGCGCGGGTCTATCTGGCGGCGGGGCGGCTGATGGCGGACCAGGGCAAGCTGCAGGGCGTGGCCGACGAGGGCGGATTCTGGCCCGCCTTCGACACCAATGAGGATGCGCTCGACATGCTGGTCCGGTCCATCGAGGCGGCGGGGCTGACGCCGGGCGACGAGGTGTCGATCTCGCTGGATATCGCGGCTTCCGAATTCGGCAAGGGCGGGCAGTACCGGCTCGGGCTGGAAAACCGCTCGCTGGACAGCGACGCTCTGTCCGAGATGCTGGTCGGCTGGGTCGACCGCTACCCCATCGTGTCGGTTGAAGACCCGCTCGGCGAGGATGACGAGGCGGGGCTGGTCGCGTTCACCGCCGCCGTCGGCGACCGCATCCAGATCATCGGCGACGACTACCTGGTGACGAATGCGGACCGGGTGCGCCGGGGGGTCGCGCGGGGCGCCTGCAATTCGGTGCTGGTGAAACCGAACCAGGCGGGCACGCTGACCGAGGCGAAGGCGGCCTTCGATGCGGCAAGGGGCGCCGGCTGGGGGGCGGTGGTCTCGGCCCGCTCGGGCGAAACCGAGGATACGACAATCGTGCATCTGGCCGTCGGCTGGGGCGCGCCGCAGCTCAAGGTCGGCTCCTTCGCGCGCTCCGAACGCATGGCGAAATGGAACGAGGGGCTGCGCATCGCCGACGCCATCGGCGACGGCGCGTCACTGCCGCCGCGCGCCGTCTTCCCGTGGCGTAAATAGCCCCCGGTCAGGCGCCCGGAATCTGATAGCGCGCGTCGCCGTCCTCCGCGATCTGGGCCGGCAGCTGTTCTTCCCAGGCCAGGTAGGCGCGCATCGAATCCTGATTGCCGTGATGGCGGTCGTGCACGAAGAACAGGAAATCGAGGCATTCTGAATCCGGCGGCGTATCCGGGCTCGATTCCAGCGGCAGCCCGGCCTTTTTCCAGGCCTCCCGCCCGCCGGTCAGCAGGGCGACGGGCGCTTCGGCAATCGCCAGCACATCGGGCACGGCCAGCCGGGCGCGGGTTTCGTGCTCCGAATACAGCACGATCTTCCTGCCACTGGGGAGTTTGGCGAGCGTCTGCGCGACACGCGGGCGGATCGCCCAGACGGCGCCGGGAATATGCCCTTCCCGGTACAGGGTGGAGACATCCATATCGACGGCGACCGCTTCGCCGGAATCCAGCGCGGCGGCGAGGGATTTGGGGTCGATCTCCTTGATCGCGTAATCCTTGCGACCCAGCAACTGCCGTTTCGGCGCTTCGGTCTCGGTCGCGTCGCTGCCGATTCCGCCTTCCAGGACATAGACATCCCAGCGCATCTGCAGCATCCAGTGCGCGGTCATCGTCGCGCGGATTTCCGTGTCGTCGACCAGCACCACCCGGGCGCCGCGCGTCCCGATCCAGCGGTCGGCCGCCTGTACCAGCTGTCCGCCGGGCACCGAAATGGAACCGGGCAGATGGCCGGCGGCATATTCGGATTCGTCGCGGACATCGACGATATGCAGGGTGCGCGTATCGGTTTCGCCGCGCCATTTTTCCAGCGTCGACTTGTTGATGCTTTTCACGCCGTAGCGCTGGCGGACGGAATCCCTGACCGCCCTTGCCCTGGCTTCGCCTTCGGGCGTTGTCGGGCCGAATGTATCGCTGGCGCCATGCGCCAGTTCGCGCCCGGAAAGGACCCAGCCCTGGGTGCCGCCGCGCAGCGCCACGACCCGGTTCGGGATCCCCGCGTTGATCAGGGACTGCGCGCCGATGATGCTGCGGGTCCGTCCGGCGCAGTTGACGACGACGAGCGTGTCCGGCGACGGGGCGAGGTCGTGCACCCGGTAGGCGAGCTCCGCGCCGGGGACATTGATCCCGTTGGGAATGCTCATGCGCTTGTATTCGGCCGGCGTCCGGCTGTCCAGCACGACGATATCCTCCCCGGCGTCGAACATCGCCTGCAGTTCGTCGGCGGAAATCGCCGGGGTGTGGCAGGCATGTTCGACGACCTCGCCGAAGGCCTTGCTCAGCACGTTCTCGCCCTTGAAGATGACGTAACCGGCGTTTTCCCAGGCGGCGACGCCGCCATCGAGGATCGCGATATCCGTATAGCCGACGGATGACAGCCGGGCGGCCGCCCGTTCGGCCACGCCATCGCCGCCGTCGACCAGCACCATGCGGACCGACCGGCGGGGGACGCGGGCGTCGATTTCCGATTCCAGTACGCTGTAGGGGATGGAGACGGCGAACAGCATATGGCCTTCGCCGTATTCGCCGTGCTCGCGCACGTCCAGCAGGGCCAGTTCCTGGCCGTCATTGATCATGGCTTTGAGCGAGGGCGCGTCGATTTTCCGGGGCATGTGCGGGTTCCTGTTTCGTGCGGATATGCACTGTTTACCAAGAACCATCCGATTCACAAAATCGTCGCTATTCATGCATTGCCGGCGGCGTTTTCAGGCGTCGGCGGCAACCCGCGTGATGCGCAGCACATTGGTGGCGCCGGGCGTGCCGAAAGGAACGCCGGCGGTGATGATGATCCGGTCGTTCGCCCTGGCGAACCCGTCCGCGACCGCGAAATGGCTGGCCTTGACGACCATGTCCTGAAAATTCCGCGCGTCGCTGGTATGGACCGGATGAACGCCCCAGACGATGGCCAGCCGCCGCGCCGTTTCGATCACCGGCGTCAGGCAGATCACCGGCACTTCCGGCCGTTCCCGTGCCGCCCGCAGCGTGGTCGAGCCGGAGGTGGTAAATGTGACGATGGCGGCGGCGGAAAGCGTATGGGCGACCTGGCGCGCGGCGGCGCTGATCGCATCGGCGGCGGTGGCTTCCGGTTCCCGCCGGTCGGTGTCAATGGCGCGGCGGTAGCTCGGCGCGACCTGCACCCGCTCGATGATGCGGTTCATCATGCCGGCCGCCTGCACCGGATATTTGCCGGCCGCGGTTTCCGCCGACAGCATGACCGCATCGGCGCCGTCATAAACCGCCGTGGCGACGTCGGAGGCTTCGGCCCGGGTCGGGGTTGGCGAATCGATCATCGATTCCAGCATCTGGGTCGCCACGACGACCGGTTTGCCGTGCTGGCGACAGGCGCGGATGATCCGCTTCTGCAGCACCGGTACGTCTTCCGGCGGCATTTCCACGCCCAGATCACCGCGCGCGACCATGATCCCGTCGCTCAGTTCGATGATCTCCTCCAGCCGGTCGATGGCGGCCGGCTTTTCCAGCTTGGCGATGATGGCGGCGCGCCCCGCGATCAGTTTGCGGGCCTCGGCGATGTCTTCGGGCCGCTGGACGAAGGACAGCCCGCACCAGTCGATTCCGAGGTCCAGCCCGAACCGCATGTCGTCCTTGTCCTTGGGGGTCAGCGGCGACAGCGGCAGGACCACGCCCGGCACGTTCACGCCCTTGCGGTTGGACAGGGTGCCGCCTGTCACGACTTCGCAATCGGCGAAATCCTTGCCGCATTTCACGACGCGCAGCTGCAGCTTGCCGTCATCGAGCAACAGGTCGGTGCCGGGTTCGATCGCCTGGTAGATTTCCTTGTGCGGCAACCGGACGCGGCGCCGGTCGCCTTCCGCCTTGCCCTGATCCAGGCGGAAGGCGGCGCCTTCCTCCAGGGTGACGGGGCCGTCGGCGAAGGTGCCGATGCGCAGCTTCGGACCCTGCAGGTCCATCAGCACGGCAATCGGGCGCTTCGTCTTGCGTTCCAGCCTGCGGATGATCTCGTAATTCTTCCGGTGATCGTCCTGGGCGCCGTGGCTGAAATTCAGCCGGAAGACATCGACGCCAACCTCGAAAAGTTTCGCGATGGTATTTTCCGAGGAACTGGCGGGTCCCAGCGTCGCAACGATTTTCGTACGGTGTTCTCGTCTCATGGGCGACCTTCAGGGCATTTTGTTTGCAAGACCATCACTAGCATAGAAAATGTTGCATTGACGTAAATATGAACGGATTTTTGCCGTCTGGCGCCGGCTACCTGTTTGATGCGACAGCGTTGCGCTGTTCAGACGAAGTGAATCCGCTATATTCGCGCCATGTCCACCTTTGCCGCCATTGATACCGGTACCGAAAGCCGCACCCTGCTGCGGGCGGACGACCCGGCGCCCGTAACGGTGCTGAATGCAACCGCCCGCGCCCGCGCCGTCATCGTTTGCGATCATGGCGGCGATGCGGTGCCCAGGGCGCTGAACGGGCTGGGGCTCGACCCGTCGATACGGGCGCGGCACATCGCCTGGGATATCGGCGCGGCGGATGTCGCGCGACGCCTTGCGGCGCGGATGGCGCTGCCGGCGGTGCTGGCCCGTTACTCGCGCCTCGTCATCGACCTCAACCGGCCGCTGGACGACCTGACCTCGATTCGGGAAATCAGCGACGGTGTCGTCATCCCGGGCAACCGCCGCCTGACCGACGATGAAACCGAAGCGCGCGCGGCGGAAATCTTCCGGCCGTACCATGCGGCGGTCGCGGCGGCGCTGGATGCCTGCGCGACCCCCGTGCCGGCGGTCATTTCCGTGCACAGCTTCACCCCGGTAATGAAGGGATTCGAGCGGCCCTGGCATATCGGCGTCCTGTACAATGCGGATGCGCGGATCGCGAGACCGCTGATGAGTCGGCTGGCGGCCGTTCCGGAGGTAACGGTCGGTGACAACCTGCCCTATTCCGGATACGACCTGTTCGGCAATACCATCGAAACCCATGCCATGCCGCAGGGGCGCCCCAATATCCTGCTGGAAATCCGCCAGGACCTGATCGATACCCGCCACGGCGCCGAAAAATGGGCCGGGATCGTTGCCGACGCGCTGGCGCCGGTGCTCGCCGATGCGGACCTGTACCGCGTGTTCGGCAATCAGGAGGCATGACCGTGGCGGAGTCCGGCGCGCCGCTGACAATCGGCATCGAGGAGGAATACCTGCTGATCGACCCGGAAACCCGGGACCTGGCGATCGATCCGCCGCGCGCCATTCTGGACGCCTGCGAGACGATGATCCGCGCGGAAGACGGCGCTGTGACGCCGGAATTCCTGCGCGCCCAGATCGAGGTCGCGACGCCTGTCTGCCATTCCATCGGGGAGGCGCGCGCAAGGGTCGCGTATCTGCGCGGCTGCGTCGCCACGGCGGCGGCGGAATACGGTTTGCGGCCGATTGCCGTGTCGACGCATCCCTTCGCCAAATGGAGCCTCCAGCAGCACACCGACGGCGACCGCTACAACATGCTGGCCGAGGACATGCAGCAGGTGGCGCAGCGCCTGCTGATCTGCGGCATGCATGTTCATGTCGGCATCGATGACCCGAACATCCGCAACGACATGCTGAACCAGGTCAGTTATTTCCTGCCGCATCTGCTGGCGCTGACCACCTCGTCGCCGTTCTGGCAGGGGCGGATGACCGGGCTGATGTGCTACCGCCTCAGCGTCTTCGACGAACTGCCGCGCACCGGGCTTCCGGAACGCTTTGACAGCCATGCGGAATATACCCGCCACGTGGACGCGCTGATCGAAGCCGGACTGATCGAGGATGCCAGCAAGATCTGGTGGGACGTCCGGGCGCATTCGAAATTCCCGACACTGGAAATGCGGATTGCCGATATCTGCACGCGGATGGATGACGGCATCACCGTGGCGGCGCTGTATGCCTGCCTGCTGTCGATGCTGATGCGGCTGCGGCGCCGCAACCAGCGCTGGCGCGTCTATTCCAACATGCTGGTGCGGGAAAACCGCTGGCGCGCCCAGCGTTACGGAATCGACCGGGGGCTGGTCGATTTCGGCCAGGGACGGATCGTCGATTACGCGGCGCTGCTGGATGAAATACTCGATCTGATCCGGGAGGACGCGGAGCGGCTGGACTGCGTCGCGGAAGTGGAGCACACCCGCAATATCGTGGCGCGCGGCACCAGCGCCCATGGCCAGATCGCCCGCTACCGGGACGCGAAAGCCGCCGGCGCCACCGAGACGGAGGCGCTGCGCGCCGTGGTCGACTGGCTGGCGGTGGAAACCCTGCAGGGGGTATCGCCCGCGGGGGCTGGTAATCGCCGCGGCCAGACGCCAGATTGATGGCAGGTACGTTTTCGGGATAGGAGGAATGACATGTCCGAAATAGACAAGATAGACAGACAGACGCAAACGGAACTCGAAGCGGCCGCGTTCCGCACGCTGGTGGCGCATTTGCGCGAACGGACGGATGTGCAGAACATCGACCTGATGAACCTGTCGGGCTTCTGCCGCAACTGCCTGTCCAAATGGTACACGGCGGCGGCCAGGGAAAAGGGGCTGGACCTGGAATACGAGGACGCCCGCGAAATCGTCTACGGCATGCCGTACAGCGAATGGAAGTCGAAATACCAGAGCGAGGCGACGCCGGAACAGCTGCAGAAAATGAAGGAAGCGCATTAGGGCCCGACGGGCGCGGCGACATGGCGTTCCGGATCTACTGGATCGCGCTGGCGGCGGTTACCGCCGCGTTGTTGCTGCTCTGGGCGGTCCAGCCGCTGTGGTCGGCGCTCGAACTGTTTGCCCTGCTGGCGCTTCTGGCGCCGTTCTACCTGCCGCTCGCCTACCGGCTGGGCGTCCGGGTCTGGGTCGCAAGGCGGCGCCGGCTGCTCGGCCTGCCCGTCGCCAGCGACCGGGACCTGATCGACTTCGTCGGCGGGGAACTGGATAATGCCGGAATTGCGTGGCAATGGCGCATGGCGATGCGCGGCATGTCGGATGGCGACGAAATCGAGATCGGCGAGGACGATTCGGATGCGCTGAGCGTGAGGGTGCGCAACGGCGTGCTGCTGGTCAGCGACAGGGAGTCCGGCACCAGCCGATTCGTCGATCCGGTGGCGGCGGTCGATTACGCGATCGGCCTGTATGAAGGCCCGTCGCATGCCGACCCCGCCGTCTATAGCACATCAGAATTATAGGGAACCTTCACAGGTTCCCTATAATTCTGTGAAGGTGCTATATCTTCAACAAGTTAGATCAGATTCACATGATTTCTGGATCGCCACAGGCGATTCCAGCAAACCATGATCCGATCTATGGGGAATCCGAAGAGGGCGCTGCCTGACGGGCAGAAAAACCTTGCCCGCACATCGGGATGCATATTAAAGCAGGCGCCCGGTCGGACCGGTTCGTACCTGATGTGCTATAGGGAGACAGATAGAAATGGCGGATGTTGGCGGCGTTACGGGCGATCAGCTGCGCTCGCTCATCGAGCGGATCGAGCGGCTGGAAGAGGAGAAGGCGGCGCTGGCCGAGGACATCCGCGAGGTTTTCGCCGAGGCCAAGGGCAACGGCTTCGATGTCAAGATCATGCGCCAGATCATCCGGCTGCGGAAGATGGAAACCGGCGACCGCCAGGAACTGGAAGCGTTGCTGGATACCTACAAGGCCGCGCTCGGCATGCTGTAGGGGCGTTTACAGGCGGACAGGTATTTCCGGGGCCGGCGTTCGGGCCTGCCAGGTGTGCGGCCCAGGTGTGCGGCACGGCCCTGTATGCCGGGCTGTTGATGGCGCGCCGTACCGCGCTCGCCTGATTCGACAGATACGCCTGCGCGGCGACTCCCGTGACCGGCGCGACAAGACAGGCGACCGCCCGGTACATGGACGTAACCCGCTTCTTCATCATACCCATCCCTCATCGAGGCTCCACCGCGCGGCGGCGCAGGGACGGAAGCAAGGCGATTACAGGGCCGCGCGGTCGCCCGTTCGCCGTGGTAAAGGCGCTGTCCCCGGAATTTCTGCCGCCTCGGCGCCGTCATCCTTCCCGACAGCCGTTTTTAAACGAATGGGCGTCCAGGATCCGGAGATATCCGCAGTCGGGTAAAGGCTGCTGTCGATGGCAAATTTCGCCTGTTGACGACATACCGACCGGTTGGTATGTTTTAGGAATGGCGCGGATCAGGACGGTGTGACACCCGAACGGAAGGAGAATTCAGACATGACCGAGCTCGTTACCTGCATGTGGTTCGACCACGGTGAAGCCGGCAAGGCGGCGGAGTTCTACGCCACGACTTTTCCGGACAGCCGCGTCGAAAGAGCGAACGCGGCGCCCGCCGATTTCCCTGGCGGGCATGAAGGCAGTGAACTGACCGTCGAATTTACCGTGCTGGGGCGGCGGTTTGTCGGCCTGAACGGTGGTCCGAATTTCAAACCGAACGAAGCGGTAAGCTTCATGGTCATAACCGAAAGCCAGGAAGAGACCGACCGCCTGTGGGAGGCCATCGTCGGCAATGGCGGCGCCGAGAACGCCTGTGGCTGGTGCCGGGACCGTTGGGGTTACCCGTGGCAGATCACGCCGCGGCGGCTGCTCGAACTGACGACAGGTTCTGACCGTGGCGAGGCGAAGCGCGCTTTCGAAGCCATGATGACGATGACGAAGATCGACATCGCCACACTCGATGCCGCCGTCAATGCACGGTAAGAAGGGAGTCGATCATGACTGACAGGGACGAAATCATGGCCCTGTGCCGGCGTCTCGGCGAGGCGCATAATGTGAAGGATCCCGACGCCATCGCCGCCTGCTATGCGCCCGATGCGACGATCTACAGTCTGGCGCCGCCGCTTGCTACGCGCGGCATGGATCGGGATGACATCGCCGCATGGCTCGACACCTGGCGCGGGCCGGTTCACGTCGATGCGCGGGATGCGGACCTTTCCGTCTCCGGGGATCTTGCCTGTGTGTCGGCGCTCAACCGGATGCGCGGCGTGAAGACGGACGGCGAAGCGGTCGATCTCTGGTTCCGTACGACGATGTGTCTCCGCAAGACCGGAAACGGTTGGCGTATCGTGCACGATCATGCCTCGGTGCCGTTCTACATGGACGGATCGTATCGCGCGGCAGTCGATCTCGCGCCCGAGCCGGCCTGAAAGAGCCCGGTATTCCCTGGACAAGGTTATTTAGCAGGCTGCGGAAAAACCCTTCCCAGCGTCGCGCGGTCGTGATTCAATTCTC
>JBBDQU010000011.1 GCA_040905865.1 Alphaproteobacteria bacterium | reverse complement strand
TGGGAAGATTCAGCCTCCCCGGAGGAGAAGGAGCCGCACGCGGCGTGCCCCGCGATTTACCTCCTCGCCTCCTTGAGGAGGAGAGGATCGAGGTGAGGAGGTGACCGCCCTCGCCGTGAGCGCCGCAAACCAAAAATAGGACTATATATCTAAATTCGCAAAATTGCAATCAAATCCGTACGGCAACCCATGCGATCTCTGATACACTCGTAAAAAATCCGATGAAAGGAACAGGGACAATGCTGGAAACGACCGTCGCGAACAGCCTGCCCAAACCGTTCTGGCTGGCGGAGCCGGAGAAACTCTGGCCGGTCCGGCGCGCCGGCGGCGACGCGCCGATCGAGGCCAGGAAGGACGCGGCGCCGGGCGCGGGTGCGAAAATTGTGCGGGCCGAACCGGGCTGAATTCCGGATGTCGTACTTGATTGCGCAAATCACACAAAGCAGGGTTAGAATGCCCGCAAACCACACACCGAAAGGGAGACAATCTAATGAGCAACCCCCTCGAAGGCGTCGACCTGAAGCTCGACAAGCCGGGGCGCGGCCGGATCTATGACGATATCACCCAGACCATCGGCAACACCCCGCTGGTGCGGCTGAACCGCGTCACGAAGGAAGGCGGCGCGAAAGCCGCCATCCTGGCCAAGCTGGAATTCTTCAACCCGCTGTCGAGCGTCAAGGACCGCATCGGCCTCGGCATGATCGCGGCGGGCGAAGCGGAAGGCCGCTTCAAGCCCGGCGAGACCACCATCGTCGAGCCGACCTCCGGCAATACGGGCATCGCGCTGGCCTTCGTCTGCGCGGCCAAGGGCTATCGCTGCATCCTGACCATGCCGGACAGTTTCTCGGTCGAACGGCGCAAGATGTTCATCCGGCTGGGCGCGGAACTGGTGCTGACCCCGCGCGCCGAAGGCATCAAGGGCGCGATGAAGAAGGCGGACGAGCTTTGCGCCGAAATTCCCGGCGCGGTGCAGGCCGGCCAGTTCGTCAACCCGGCCAACCCGGCGATCCACCGCCAGACCACGGCGGAGGAAATCTGGAACGATACCGGCGGCAAGGTGGACGCGGTCGTCCTGGGCGTCGGCACCGGCGGCACGCTGACCGGCGTCGGCCAGGTGCTGAAGGGGCGCAACAAGGACATCAAAATCATCGCGGTCGAACCGACCCTCAGCCCGGTGCTGTCCGGCGGCACCCATTCGCCGCATGTCATCCAGGGCATCGGCGCGGGGCTGATCCCCGATATCCTCGATACCGACCTGATCGACGAGATCGTCCAGGTCACCAATGAGGAATCGCTCGACATGGCGCGCAGGCTGGCGAAGATGGAAGGGATCGCCGGCGGCATTTCCAGCGGCGCCGCCGTCACCGCCGCGATGAAAATCGCCACGCGCGACGACATGGCGGGCAAGACCGTCGTCACCGTCATCCCCAGCTTCGCGGAACGCTACATGTCCACGGTGCTGTTCGACGATATCGATGTGGGCGATTAGGCCCGGGAATCAGCCCGGGCGCGGCGATCAGGCCCGGGAAACAGCCCGGGCGCGGCGATCAGGCCCGGTTAAACGGCGCACGCAAACAGGGGGGACACCATGCCGGTCAACTACGAAAAACGCGGTCACATCGGCATCGTGACCCTCAGCCGGCCCCAGGCGCGCAACGCCTGGGGGCCGGATTTCTACGCCGGGATCGAGGAATATTTCGCGGCGATGGAAGCCGATGACGATATCCATGTGGCGGTCATCACCGGCGACGATTCCGGCGGCGCGTTTTCCGCCGGGGCCAACCTGAAGGACCCGAACACCCACGCGCATAAATCGACGGCGGATTTCCTCAGGGAACTGCCGAAGCTGCGCAACTCGCCCTTCACCATCCTGCAGAACTTCGCCAAGCCGGTGGTCGGCGCGATCAACGGCTACGCCATCGGCATCGGCTGCATCATCACCTTCTGCTGCGACCTGCTGGTGGCGTCGGAGAAGGCCGAATGGCGGCTGACCCAGGCCTCGCTCGGCATCATCCCGGCCTATGGCGGCACGGCGCGGCTGTCGCGCTGGGTCGGCAAGGGCCAGGCGATGAAACTCGCCATGGGCTTCCCGCTCAAGGCCGAGGAAGCCTTCCGCATCGGCCTCGCCCAGTGGGTCGTACCGCATGAAAAGCTGATGGCGCAGGCGATGGAGGTGGCGGAACACATCGCCAGCCACCCGCCGCTGGCCGCGCGGATGGTCAAGGAATCGCTGCGTAGCGGCCTCGACATCCCGAACATCACCGACGCCTCGCTGGCCGACGCCTACCGCTTCATGGCGCTGGAATTCACCCAGGACCGGGCCGAGGCGCATGACGCCTGGCGGGAGAAGCGGAAGCCGGTGTTCAAGGGGGAGTGATAGATTTTCGGAATAAAAGTATACTAATTATATTTACGGAACGGAAATGTCATTTGCACTCTATTTTCACTATCGAACGAGTTACTAATGAATGATGTAGATAATGAGATAGTAAATGCAGTAGCCGAGGCACTCTTGCAAACCTCAATGGAGCGAGCAAGAAAAGAGGCATCCGAACTAGAGTTTGATATGTCGGATTCTATTCCAGTATTTAGAAAGCTAGTTTCAGAAACGGATACAGGAATTGCAATCATCGCGTCGGCCTATATAGATGAATGTCTTAAAAATTTGTTTATGTTATATGTTAGACACTCAAGCAAAAAATCGCAAAACAGCCTTTTCGAATTTAACGGACCTTTGGGTACATTTAGCTCAAGAATACATACCGCTTCCGCATTTGATTTCATTTCTGAAAAAACCTATCTCAGATTAAACATAATTAGAAAGATTCGCAATGACTTTGCTCACAGGCCTTTTGATTTATCTTTCAATAAAGAAGAAATAAAACAAAGGATAAACGAGATTGATGTTAATCATAAATCTCTTTTAACCAATATTAGAAAAATTAAAGATGCACAAAAAATAACAAAACCGCCGAGCAAATTAACAATGAAAGAGGAATTTTTAATTAGATCTATTTTAACGCTATCTAATATGTCATCTGAAATGATTATCTTTCCAATCGCAAAAGCAAATAGAGTTTCAGCGAGCACAATATTGCGAAATTACGATGATTTACCTGAAAATTTAAAGGATATTAAGAAAAAAACTGCTGCATGCATCTTTGAAATATTTAAAGCAGGAAAAGCTAGGTAGATGTATTAGGCAGCGTCAGGTATTGTTTCGTGCATCGAATATTTTCCCAACTATGATGGCCAACTGGACAAGAAAATTTTACCCCCAAACGCAAACGCCCCGTAAGAATACGGGGCGTTTTTTCGGGTACCTTCTCGGCACCGCCCGATCCAAGACCGGGCCTGAATTTGTTTTACGAGATTATGTCCGCAAGCTGCTTTGGTGGAGTCATTTTCCGAGCCTCCTTTAAGTCAGGTTACATCGCGCAAAAACCGATTCAGACCTCCTTGTTGTTACGGTTTCATCATAGCAGGAATCGCGGCGGCTCGCAATCGAATCGGGGACCATTCCGAGCCGGCGGCGCGGTGGAAACCCGCCCCGTTCAGCCCGCGCCGCCATCGGCGCGCAGAAACAGGTCGTTCTTGCGGAAGGTGTGGTCCGCGCCGCATTCCGGGCATTCCTTCAGGATCGTCTTCCGGGGGTCCGGTTCGTAGGCTTCCAGCGCGTTCCATTCCATGTTCAGGCCGACATAGACCGGCTTGTCGGTGTTGGGACAGTTCATGAATACCTGGGACATCGCACCCTCTACGCTGTTCTCGAAATCGGCCTGGGGCCATGATACATCTGAATCGTCAGGATCCTAACCGCGCGACCCGGCCCCGGCAATGCCGCGCCCCTCGACGCGGCCGGGTTCGGGCGCTAGGCTGTCCGGAAGGCTGGTTTTCGCGACTGGAGGGTTCCCGATGGAAGGTGGCGACAGGCAGATGACGGTCCCCTGCGCGGCGTGCGGGGCGCAGGAGCGCCGGGATGTCGACTGGCTGGCGAACCATGACGTGCTGACCTGCTCCGGCTGCGGAAAGGATATCGACCTCACCCGCAACCCGCTGCGCGGCGAAATCCACCGCATCTGGAACGCTTCGCACAATCTCGGCCCGCCGCGCCGCAACCTGCCGTGACGCCGCGCATCTTGTACATCAGGAACCCGCGGAGCGACGCATGACCGGACCGGCGAAACCGAAATCCGCCCTGTTTTACGATTACCCCCTGTCCAACGGCGTGGTGTATACGCCGGAGGCGCGGGCACGGATCGCGGCGCTGACCGACCCCTATCCCGAAGTCATCAACGCGGGCAATTTCGACGACCACGCGGCGGCGCTGGCCGATGTGGAGATCGTCTTCGCGACCTGGGGGCTGATGCCCTTCGAGGAACGCCATTTCGCCGCCCTGCCGAAGCTGAAGGCGGTGTTCTACGCCGCCGGCAACGTGAAGGCCTTCGCCAGGCCGCTGATCGACCGCGACATCGTCCTGGTCAGCGCCTGGCAGGCGAATGCGATCCCGGTGGCGGAAATGTGCCTGTCGCAGATCCTGCTGTCGCTGCGCGGCTATTTCCGCGCCGTCCGGCAATACCGCGACGTGCATATCACCGCCGCCGCCAGGGCCTTCACGCATCCGGGCGTGAACGGCGCCACCGTCGGGCTGCTGGGCGTCGGCAAGATCGGCACGCGGCTGCGCCGCCTGCTGCGCGATTATCCGCTGCGGGTGATCGCGTACGACCCCTTCCTGACGGCGGAACGCGCCGCCGAACTGGGCATTGAATCCGTCGCGATGGACGCGGTGTTCGAACGCGCCGACGTTGTCTCCAACCATATCCCGGACATCCCCGAGACGCGCGGGGTGCTGACCGAACGGCAGTTCGCCGCGATGCGCAGCGGCGCCACCTTCATCAATACCGGGCGCGGCGCGCAGGTGGTCGAGGAGGACCTGATCCGCGTGCTGCGGGCCCGCACCGACCTCACCGCCCTGCTCGACGTGACCATGCCGGAACCGCCGGTGAACGGCTCGCCGCTCTGGGACCTGCCCAATGTGATCGTCAGCCCCCATGTCGGCGGTACGGTCGGCGACGAATGCCCGCGCCTGTCGGCCCTCGCCCTCGACGAATTCGAGCGCTGGATGCGCGGCGAACCGCTGACCCAGCAGGTCACGGCGGAGGTGCTCGCGACGATGGGCTGACGGGAGGCCGCAAGAAAAAGGGCAACGGGACGCTTCGTCCCGCTGCCCTTGCCGCCGTTGTTACGGCGCAGGGAATTCGGATAGGTCGTTAGCGTGTTTGCCGGGGATTGTTCCGGTTATCCTCCGACGATCCGTCACGCATGTACTCCGGCTGCTGCCGGATCTGGTCCTGCGTCGCATTGACCGCGATACGGAATTCACTCAGGTTTTCGCGGTTGCGGAACACCGAGGTGTGGTCTTCATGGATCGAGATCAGGCGGCTGCCCATGCCCAGTTGTTGGTCAACCGCGACAAGGTAGACTGTTTTGCCGTCCACGACCGTCGTGCCTTCGACTTCTCCGATCGTCCAGTTATGGTAAGAGACCACATCGGCGCCGATGAGATCGTCCGCCGCTACCGGGTTTGTATTCGGCACCCAGTCCGATCCGATGGCTCCGACGGCCTCACCGCCGGCGGCCGGTGCATTCGGGTTGCCGGCCGGGCCGGGCGGATTGAGCGGCTCGGTGTTCATCACGTTTTCCGGCGCCATCCGCTTTTCGCCGGCTACGGGAGCGGCATCACTGCCATCGGCCTGTCCATTCCGGCTGCCGGCCGGGCCGGGAGGATTGAGCGGCTCGGTGTTCATAGGGTTATTCGGCAGCATCCTCTTTTCGCCGGCTACGGGAGCGTTATCCTGGGCGGATACGGGAGCGGCGGCGAGCAGGGCCACCGCGCTCACACCGGCGACAATAATACTACTCAGGGTTTTCATTCTGTATCTCCTTCGATCTCTCTTGTTTCGCAGATCGCCTGGATCGTGCGCCGCCTGAAACCGCGGCCGTCCTGCCATGGGCGGCGGGCCGTTTCAGGAAGTAATACAGAAGTAACGGCCCCGCCGGAGAGAGGTTCCGCAAAAAAGCGGGCGCGTCAGAATGCGGCGAGAAAATCCGCCAGCGCCCGGTTCACCGCGTCCGGCTGGTCGACATTGCAGCCGTGCCGGGCATCTGGAATGACCACATGTTGCGCGCCGGCGATCTTCTTTTCCATATAGGATGCCGCGCCGAGGAAATTGCTGTCCTCCGCGCCGACAATAATCAGCGTCGGCACGGCGATATCCGGCAGGTGCTCCATCACCCGGGAATCCGTATGGGTCAGGATGCCGCGTGCGGCGTTCGCCAGCCCCTTCGCCGACAGATGGGTGCACATGCGGGCTTCAGAGCCGCCGCCCAGCGCGTCCAGCCCCCCGGCCTCCAGCCGGTCGGCCTTCTCGCAGGCGACCGTGTTCCATTTCTCCCGTGCCTCCGCATTGCGGAAGCCGGGGCCGCTGCCCTGAAGAATCAGGCCGATGACCCGCTCCGGGTGGAAACTGTGAAAGCGCAGCGACATGAACCCGCCCAGCGAATGCCCGGCGAGAATCGCCTTTTCGATGCCCAGATGGTCCAGCAGCGCCGCCATGTCGGCGATGACATGTTCGGCGCTGAAACAGGCCATGTCGTCGCGAACCTCGCTCCGCCCGTGCCCGCGCACGTCCCAGCGGATCATGCGGAACATGTCCCCGAACGCCGCGACCTGCCCCTGCCACATCGCCGAACTCGCGCCGTAGCCGTGCGTCATCAGGATGGCGGTGCGGGTATCCCCGGCGGTCCCGTTATCCTCGAAATACAGTTTCGCGCCTTCCCGTTCGAAATATGGCATGTGTCCGGTTCCTCACTATGGTGTTGGCCGTGCACGCTCAACCATGCACGACAATTTCAATTACCGCCGGTCAGCAGGCTACGCCGTGCGTCGAGCCATTCGGACGTACCCTGCCGTAACTCGGTCGATTTGTTCATCCGCTACCCTTGTTCCTCGCCCACCCGCACCAGCCGCTTGCCCAGATTGCCGCCCTGCATCATGTCGATGAAAGCCGCCGGCGTGTTCTCGATCCCCTCCCGGATATCCTCGAAATACACCACGTCGCCGTCCTTCAGCCATTTCGCCATGCGCGGCACGAAATCGTCGTACTGGTCCATGTGGTCGTAGATGGAAAACCGCGTCTTCACCGCGCCGGCCAGCGCGATTTTTTCCAGGTTGCGGGGTTCGCCCCATTCGGCGCTTTCGCCGTCATAGCTGGCGATCTGGCCGCAGACGGCGATGCGGGCGCGCGGGTTGATTCGGTCGATCACCGCTTCCAGCGTCTCGCCGCCGACATTGTCGAAATAGATGTCGATGCCGTCGGGGCAGTGTTCCTCCAGCGCCGCGGCGATGGACGGAACCGTCCTGTAGTTGAACGCCGCGTCGAAGCCGAGCACGCCGGTGACATGGGCGATCTTTTCGTCGCTGCCGGCGCTGCCGACGACCCGGCAGCCCTGCATTCTGGCGATCTGTCCCGCCACCTGCCCGACCGCCCCCGCCGCCGAGGAGACGAAGCAGGTTTCGCCCGGCGACGGCCGGCCGATATCCATGATGCCGACCTGCGCGGTCAGCCCCGGCATGCCGAGCACGGTGATCGCATGCGATATTGGGCCCAGCGACGGATCGACCACGCGCAGCCCCTGCCCGCCCGGCACCCGCGAATACAGCTCCCACCCCATGAAACCCCAGACGTAATCGCCTTCCCTGAAGGCCGGGTTGTTCGAGGTCGCGACCTGCGCCACCGTCCGCGCCGGAATGACCGCGCCCGGGGTGAAGGCCTTGTTCGAATCCGCCTTGAACCGCCCGCGCATATAAGGGTCGCAGGACAGGTGGATATTCCGCACCAGCACATCGCCCGGCCCGGCTTCGGGCATCGGCAGGTCGCGGATTTCGAAGACATCCGGCGTCACCGCGCCGTCGGGCCGCCTCGCGAATATGACACCCTGGTTCTGCATGGCCGTTCCCTTCCTGATCCTGTAGACGCCGACGCGATTATGCTTAGCATATCTCACCAGAGAGCAAACGCTGAGGGACAGGCCATGACACGATTCGCCATCGGACAACCGGTATCCCGCACGGAAGACCCCCGGCTGCTGAAGGGCGGCGGGCGCTACATGGACGATGTCACCCTGCCCCGCCAGACCCATGCGTATTTCCTGCGCTCGCCCCATGCCCATGCGCGGATCGTCTCCATCGACTGCGCGGCGGCGAAGGCGATGCCCGGCGTGCTGCTGGTGCTGACCGGCGCGGATTACGCCGCCGACGGGCTGGGCGCGATCAACTGCGCGGTGCCGAACCTGACGCGGCGCGACGGTTCGCCCATGTACCGCCCGTCGCATCCGGCGATGCAGCCGGACCGGGTGCGGATCGTCGGCGACCCGGTCGCCATCGTCGTCGCCGAAACCCTGCCGCAGGCGCGCGACGCGGCGGAGGCGATCGCGGTCGCATACGACCCCCTGCCCGTCATCGCCGATACCGCGACCGCCGCCAACGGCCAGTCCGGCACGCTGTGGGACGATTGCCCGGAAAACGAGGCGTTCCTGTTCACGGTCGGCGATGAAGCGGCGACAGCGGCGGGCTTCGCCAAAGCCGATCATGTCGTGAAACAGCGCATCCGGATCAACCGGGTCGCCACCGTGTCGATGGAGCCGCGCGGCTGCAACGCCAGCTACGATCCGCTGGCGGATACCTATACGGTCTATGCCGGGGTGCAGCGGACGCACGGGCTGCGCCGGGATCTGGCGGAGAATTTCTTCCACCTGCCCGAACACAGGTTCCGCGTCCATTCCAACGATGTCGGCGGCAGTTTCGGCATGAAGGGCGGCACCTATGTGGAATATCCGCTGGCGCTCTGGGCCTCGCGCAAGCTCGGGCGGCCGGTCAAATGGGCCTGCGACCGTTCGGAATCCTTCGCCAGCGACGAACATGCCCGCGACAACGTCACCGACGCGGAACTGGCGCTCAGCAGGGAGGGCGATTTCCTGGCGCTGCGGGTGAAGACAACGGTCAACCTGGGCGCCTATCTGGCGACGATGGGCCCGCAGCCGGGCATCGGCAATGTCGGCACGCTGGCGGGGGTGTACACGACGCCGGCGATCCATGTCGCGGTCACCGGCGCGTTCACAAACATGAACCCGACCAGCCCCTATCGCGGCGCGGGGCGGCCGGAAGCGGCCTATGTGATCGAGCGGCTGATCGATACCGCCGCGCGCGAGCTGGGTATCGACCGGGTCGAAATCCGTCGCCGCAACATGATTCCCGCCGACGCCTTCCCCTACCAGACCGCGCTGACCTTCAACTATGACAGCGGCGATTTCAAAACCATCCTGGACAAGGCCATCGCCACGGCCGATTACGCCGGGTTCGAGGCGCGGCGGGCGGCGGCGGCGGCGCGCGGCCGGCTGCGCGGCATCGGGTTTTCCTGCACCATCGAACAGGCGGGCGGACGCAATTTCCAGGAGGTCGCGGAACTGCGCTTCGAGCCCTCGGGCAGCGTCACGCTGTATATCGGCACGGTGTCGCACGGCCAGGGACATGACACGATCTACCGCCAGATTCTGAGCGAGCATCTGGGGCTGGAGGCCGAGGATATCCGCGTTGTCGAGGGCGATACGGACCGCGTCACCTTCGGCATCGGCACCTTCGGCTCGCGCTCCACTTCCATGGGCGGGTCGGCCATCGTGCTGGCGGCGGAAAAAATCGCCGCCAAGGGCAAGCGGATCGCCGCGCATATGATGGAAACGTCCGAGGCGGATATCGTCTTCGTCAACGGCACGTTCTCGGTGGCGGGCACCGACCGCGCCGTTTCCATCCGCGATGTCGCGCGCGCCGCCTTCCTGGTCACCGCCCTGCCGAAGGATATCGAGCCGGGCTTCAGCGAGACCGGCACCTTCGTGCCCGAAGTCTCCAATTTTCCCAACGGCACCCATGTCTGCGAGGTGGAAATCGACCCGGATACGGGCCGGGTGACCATGGAGCGCTATGTCGTGGTCGACGATGTCGGCACGGTGATCAACCCGGCCCTGCTGAAGGGCCAGATTCATGGCGGCATCGCCCAGGGCGTGGGGCAGATACTGATGGAGGATATCGCCTATGACCCGCAAAGCGGCCAGTTGCTGACCGGCTCCTTCATGGACTACGCCATGCCGCGCGCGGATGATTTCTGCGATTTCGAGGTGGAGAGCCACCCGGTGCCGACCCCGACCAACCCGCTGGGCGCGAAGGGCGCGGGCGAGGCCGGCACGGTCGGCGCCATGCCCGCCGCCATGAACGCCATCATCGACGCGCTGTCGCCGCTGGGCGTGACCTGTCTCGACCTGCCGACAACGCCGGAACGCATCTGGCGGGCGATCCGGGACGCGAGGAGTTAAGCCGGTAAGGGACAGGTTTGCACGACGCGGGGCACTCGCGCTAAGCTTGCCGCCGATCATTTGCAGCCATGCCGTCGTCATCTGTGGGAGGAAGACCATGAACGTGCTCGCCAGGGAACCCGCCATCAAAGTCCAGAAGGTCAAGGAGCATGTCGGCGCCATCATCACCGGCGTGGACCTGACCAAACCGATGGACAAGGCGACCTTCGACACCGTCTATGACGCGCTGCTGGAAAACGTCGCCGTCGCGATCCGGGGCAATATCCTCACCCCGGCCCAGTACCAGGCCGCGGCCGAACAGTTCGGCGAGCTGATGGAGGACCAGAACCGGCTCTATCTGGTCGACGGGCATCCGCTGATCAGCGTGCTGTCGAACCGGCACAAGGCGTCTGACGGCAAGCCGGCCAAGGTCGCCAACAACGCCACCTGGCATACGGACCACACCAACCAGGAATACCCGCCGAAATTCACCATGCTCTATGCGGTCGAACTGCCGGACAGCGGCGGCGGCACGGGGGTCTGCAACATGCGCGCGGCCTATGAATCTCTTCCGGAAGAAAAGCGCCGGCAGATCGTCGACATGAAGACGGAAAACACGCTGATCAGCAGCGCCCGGATGGAAGGCGCCAATCCGGATATCGTGAAGGCGCAGAAGGAATCGACCAAACCGCCGACGATCCAGCCGCTGGTCCGCACCCATCCGGATACCGGTACAAAGGCGATCTGGTTCCACAAGGCCAAGACCGAACGGATCATCGGTATGGAACCGCAGGAAACCCAGGATTTCCTGGAAGACCTGTTGCAGACGGCGATCAGGCCGGAATTCCACTTCGTGCATGAATGGCGGGTCGGCGACATGCTGATCATCGACAACCGCTCGGCCATGCACAAGGCGGGGTTCAATTTCGACAAGAGCCAGCACCGCCACCTGCACCGCATTCTGGTGCGCGGCGACCGGCCGTCATGAAACGACGCGGTATTTTCCTGACGGGACTGTTTAACGCAACGGGATTCGGGTTATAGTCGGATCATGGCGAACCCATACATCATCTACGCGCTGATCGCGGTCGTGGCGTTGTGCCTGGTGCTGCTGATCGGCGCGTTGCGCGGCCGGAAACGGTCGCGGCGCCGGCAGGACAGGCTTGGCCTCGCCTTCGAACGCGCCCGTATCGTCGCCCGGAGCGGCAGCGGTTTGCAGGGCACGCCCTACAGCATGTACGGCGAATCGTCCTGGTCCAACCACACGAATCTGGACCGCTGATCCGCCGCAGCGTGACGATATGACGTCCCGCAGCGGGGACAGCAAAAAAAAACATAAAAAAGACACAAAAAAAATCACCGCACGCGGGAACCCGCCGGGCGGGAGAGCGTTTCCTCCTTATACACCGCTTGGAGGCGACGATGAGCAGCAAGCAGAAAAACCAAGGCGAAGGCAATCGCGAGGCGGACAAGGATTACCGCTCGAGTACGCGCGACTTCGTGAAATCGGGCAAAGTTTCGGATTCCGCCGAAAAGGCGCGCGATGCCGTCGAGGGCGCCGAACGCGAGGACCTGAAACAGGCAGAGAGAGAGGGCAGGAAGCCGGCGCGCCGATAGGCGAAACGGGCATCGCCGCGAGACCAGGCGTTACGTGATGCCCAGTGAATTTTTGGAATCCCGCTCCAGGCGGTGACGCGCTGTCGGCCCCCTCCGGCCGCGTCGCAGGGGCAGGGTAGGCTGCCTGACCGGCGTCCTTAGCCCAGACTGCCGGTCAGGCGGCCGAAACTTTCGAACAGTTTCAGGTTCTTCGGAACGTCATACGGGGCCTCAAGCAGCGATTCCGCATCCCATTCGCTACGCGCGATATTGAAGAAATCGCCGCCATAGACATGGATGGCGCCGGTGAGGCGCGGAATCGGGTTGGTGACGGAATGGATGATGTCCCTGCCAAGCGGAGACACGTCCCCGCTCGACAGCGCCTTTGCGCCCGCCGCCTCGATCCGGCCGCCCTCCCCGTCGGGGACCCTGCGCCAGAAGACGTTGTCCTCACGCCCCGTATAGATGCCGATCGTGGCCCACATTTCATGGTTATGCGGCATGATCGTCATGTACGGCGCCCAGACCACGTTGATGATTGTCAGGGTTTCCGAGGCGTAGAGCTTCTGTATTTCGCTCTTTTTCGGTTCGCCCACGCCTTTCAGGACCGCGGCGGGATCGGACATTGCCCGCGTCATGACCTCGCGCGCGGCCTTCTGGCCGTCGCTGCCTGCAATCGCGGCCTTGCAATCCTCGATAAACCGGTCCGTATCGAACATCCGACCTTCCTCCATTCACCTTACATTCAGTATATCCTATATGTTGTAATCGGGAATTGCACTGGCGCAAGCCCCTCCCGGGCGATATCAAACCGGCAACCGCACAGAACCGAAGGGCGCATCAGCGATGCCGCGCAATCCCCGCCATTCCCTCGCCCGCACGCTGCTGCTGACCATTACCGCCATGCTGGCTTTTGCCGCCAATTCGGTGCTGTGCCGGCTGGCGCTGGGTTCGGGGCTCATCGACGCAGCGGGCTTTACCAGTATCCGGGTGGCCTCCGGCGCGCTGACACTGGGCCTGATTTTGCTGCTGCGCCCGGGACGACATGACCGCGTCACCGCGAACTGGCAGACCGCCGCGATGCTGTTCACCTACATGATCTTCTTTTCCTTCGCCTATCTGTCGCTCAGCACGGGCACCGGGGCGCTGATTCTTTTCGGGGCGGTCCAGTTGACGATGTTCTTCGCGGCGATTCGCGGCGGCGAGCATTTTTCATCCCTGTCCTGGGCGGGACTTCTTTTGGCCATCGGCGGACTGGTCTATCTGGTCCTGCCGGGCGTCACGGCGCCGGACCCGCTGGGCGCGGTGCTGATGGCCGTCGCCGGGATCGCCTGGGGGTTCTATTCGCTGCTGGGCCGTGGCACCCCGGATCCGCTGCAGGCGACGGCGAAAAATTTCCTCCTCGCCCTGCCCCTCGTTCTGATCGTCAACCTGTTCTTCCTGGACGGGCTCCACATCTCCGTGGAGGGTGCCGCGCTGGCGGCCGCCTCGGGCGCCCTCGCCTCCGGCTGCGGCTACGCCATCTGGTATGCGGCGCTGCCGAGGCTGACGGCGATGCGGGCCGCGACAATCCAGCTGGCGGTTCCCGCCATTGCGGCGTTCTTCGGGGTCGTCCTGCTGTCGGAAGACATCACCCTGCGGCTGTTGCTCGCCTCGGCCGCGACGCTGGGCGGCGTCGTCATCGTCCTGATGCAGCGCGCGGCCAAACCGTGACCTGTTATATCACTTTAAATTAAAAGCAAATTCACGTGTTAACCGGAATCACCCGGGTGATTCCGGTTAATCACGATTTGCTTTAGCGTTTACCCACCTTTGCCAGGTGCTCCGACGCCCTGAAATAGGGCAGGTTGTCCCGCGGCGAACAGCCGATGACCGCCAGCCGCTCGGCAATGCGGATCGCCTTCTGATACTTGCGCTCGTTTTCGTCCGGGGTATGGGTCTGGAAGACCGTGCCGCACAGCGATATTCCATAATGCGCCTGCAGGGTCCGCACCTCCCGCCCCGCCAGCATCGCGTCGGCCAGGATGCCCAGCCTGAACTCACCCTGCTTCACGATCTGGATATTGTTTTCCACCAGATAGCCGCGAATCTTCGCCTCGGCCTCCAGCGCCGCATTCCAGTATTCGGATTCGGTCTGGGTCGGTTCGGCGGATACCTGCTGGAAGGCCATGCAGAAGGCCAGGAAAACCTGCTCCTTGCCGTTCGCCGTGTTCCAGGCGGAACGGCCGAGGCTGCTCCAGATCGACAGGTCCATTTCCTCGAAAACCTTCGGCACGCGCTCGAAGAACAGCCGGTGCAGGCTGCTTTCGTTCAGCGTGTTGTCGAGTTTCTGTTCCTTGTAGATATCGGTCGCCGCATAGACGCCGCAGACCGGGCAGGTATCGTCCTTGTAGGCGTTCTTCCGGTATATATGCGAACAGCGGACCCGGTTCGGCAGTTCGTTCTTGCACAGCAAATAGACATCGCCGCTGTTCTCGCCATCCTGCTGCAGCCCGATCCAGTTGAAGCGGTTCATGAACTGCAGATAGGAGCGCCGGTGGCTCCACAGGCTCCATTCCAGCTTTTCCACGGGCCCGAAGGTGCTCCAGTTGGAGCTGACATCGATGACCACGCATTTTTCCTTGCCCGGCGCCGAACGCAGACCGCGCCCGACCGACTGGCCCCACAGCACCTTCGACAGGGTCGGCCGCAGGTGGACGATGATATTGCAATGGGGGTTGTCCCAGCCTTCCGCGAGCACGCCCACGGAGACCATCGCCTCGACCTCGCCATTTTCATGGCTCTCCAGCAGCCGCATCCGCTCGTTGATCGGCGTCTGCGCCGTGACGATAGCGGCCTTGACGCCCGTGGCCTCGATCGCTTCCAGGGTCGCCTCCGCGACACTGACATCGGCGCAGAACCAGGCGGAAACCGGGTTTTTCAGCTTCGCGCGCTCCTCGCCATAGCTCCAGATCGCATAATCGATCATCGACGATTTGATGATCGCCGGCGCCAGCTTCGCGACCGGAAAATCGCCCGAGCTGATATCGATATTGCCAAGGTTCAGGTCATGCACGAAATGCGGCCGGTAGACCGGCTGCACCAGCACGCCTTCCGCAATCAGGTCCTCGATATTGGCGCAGTCGATGATCGCCTCGAAGGCGAGATTGAGCTGGTCGCGCTGGTCGCCGGTGCGGCGCTCCGGCGAGGCTGTCAACCCGATGAACTGCGCCGTTTCCTTGCCGTTCTCCGCGAAATCGTCGATGATCCGCTTGTAACCCCGGCCGTTCGGCGATACCCGGTGCGCCTCGTCGACGATGATCAGGTCGGCCTTGGGAATGGCGTCCGCCAGCACGTCCCTGGCCCGCATGTTGGTTGACAGCAGGATGTCGTAATCCTCGAAGGCCGGGCCCGTATCGGAAACCTGGAGCTTGCGGACACTGTGTTTCCGGCCCAGCGCCTTTTCAAGCTGCTCCAGCAGCACAAGGCGATGGCACAGCACGACAATCTTCTTGTCCTTGTAGAACCGTTCGACGATCTCGCTCGCGAGAACGGTCTTGCCGGCGCCCGTCGGCGCTTTCAGGATGAACCGGCGGTGCTGTTTTATTATATCGGGAAAGTCATCGACGATTTTTTGTTGCCAGGTTCTTAATTGCATCAGGTGCCTTTACCAGAGAACGGATTGCCACGGACGCCACAGGGCCGCAGCCGGGTCGGCCTTATGAACAAGACCTGAAGTGGAAATTCAGCGCATTACGGTTTTTGAAAAGCGGTCTTTCGTTATACAGGACAACGGATTAACGTCCAGTCCTGTTTTACGGATCCCGTCACGGATTGCAGACCGCATCGATCAGCGGACCGACATCCGCCAGACTGTCCAGCTTCCCGCAAAGGACGATGACCCCGGCAACCATATCGGCATTCAGGCTCCCCGAGGCAAGGGCGCGGAATTTCGCCGTCAGGTCCGCGTCGGACACCGGGTTCTGCAGGCTGCCGCGGCGATGGCGCTCCTCATGCGAAAAGCGGCGGCCGTCGACCGTTTCCACGCTCAGCCGCGCCATATGCCGGAACGCCCGGCCCAGGCCGTCGATTTCGGGGTCCACCGCCGCCTCGATCCGGGCGATGAAATCGAACACCGCCGGGTCGGCGATTCGCGCCGCGTCGAATTGCTCCACGAAGGCGGCGCCGTCCAGCGCGATCATCGCCAGGCCGTAATACAGGTTCATCTGCGCCGCGGTGACGCTTTGCGCCTCATAGGGCCAGGCGCAGTGCACATAGGTCGCCTTGCTGGTGCCGACGCGGATCTTCGCGATGTCGCCCGCCGCGAGGCCGTTGTCCCGCATGATCACCGCCAGGGAATCGAGCGCCGCATGGATGCTGGTCACCGTCGCATAGGGCTTGAAGCCGGTCTCGTCCGCCTCCCAATGCGTGCCAAGTCCTTCGGCGATCCGGCTCATATCCACATTTCCGGCAAAGGATGACAGGAATCCGCCATATTCCGCCTCGACGAGGTTGGAGATACCGGTAAACCCGTTCCGCGCCAGCAGCACCGCCCGCACACCGGCCTGCGCCGCGTTGCCGGAATGCAGGCGCTTGACCATCGCCCCTTCCTGCGCCGCCATCAACCCGGCACCGAGCGATCCGGCGATGCCGATGGCGTTCCGCATGCCCGCCGCGTCCAAGCCAAAGATATGCCCGGCGGTGACGGCGGCGGCGATGGCGCCGCCGGTGCCCTGCGGGTGGAAACCGCGCAGCAGCAGGTCGGTCCCGCCGGCCATGCCGACGCGCGTCGCGACCTCGTAGCCCGCGACCATCGCGGTTACCACATCACGCCCCGACGCGCCGCCCCGCGCCTCCGCACTGTTCAGCGCCACCGGCACGCAGATCGAATTGGGGTGGATGATCGAATCGCGGTGGATATCGTCCAGTTCGAAGGCATGGCCCGCCGTGGCGTTGACCAGCGCCGCCGCCGCCAGCGGCACCCGGTCGCCGGTCGCGATCAGCCGCGCCTCCGGCGCGCCGCCCTCCGCCCGCACCAGGTCCGCCACCATCCGGGTCCAGGGCAGGGTCGCGCCGACCAGGCAGCAGCCCAGCCCATCCAGCATCGCCATCCGCATATGCGCGACAAGCCGGTCGGGCAGGTCCTCGAATTTCAGGTTCGCCGCGAATGCCGCGAGGGTTTCGGTAATCGCCGGCGCCGCGGCGCTGCTGTCCTGCATTCGATCTAGTCCTTCACCACCCGCAACACCGCCTTCAACTCCTTGGCGACGTTATTGTACTGTTTCAGCGCCAGGATCAGTTCCGTGCGCGAGACGCTGCCCAGTTCGAACCTGCTCTTCCAGGGTTCCTCCAGCGTCACCTCGGATTCCACGATGTCGAAATCCACCCCGGCGATCATGGCCAGCGGCGTATTGGCGTTGCCGGCGGCGATCCATTCCTCGCAGTTCCTGCGCGAAAACATCGACAGCCCCTCCAGCGTCACCGCGCGGACATGGGTTGCGTCATGCAGGAAGTCGTCATGGCGGGGATGCGGAACGACGATGGTGATTCGGGCATCCGGCCGGCAGACCCGGTACATTTCCCGCAAAACGGAAAAATATACCGCCGTCGTCGCGCCGAGATGCTCGAGAACATGGCGCATGACGATTTCATCGACCGACGAATCCGCCCAGGGCCAGGGCGTCTGTTCGAGGTCGTGCACGATATCCGGCGCGCAATGTTCGCTGCGGTCGACATTCACGTAACCCGTGCTTTTGTTGAAGCCGCAGCCCAAATTCAGTCGCATCCGCCCCGTCCCGTTTCCGTATAATCCGGCAACCGCCAAACGCCCGCGACCATCGCAGTTTCGCCGTATGGCGGCAAATTCAATTTCAGGGAGCGGTTGACCTTGTCCGGCAATCGGTTAAATTCCATAAAAGTTCTCTTTTTGTTCCTGTTGACACTCTCCGCATTTAGTAAGCAAGGTCATGACAAATACAAGATATAGTGTTTCATCCACAAACAATCCTATACACAGCTGTGGACAGGAGGGGTATTTGGTCGAGGTAACGGACGGGTTGACGCGGGATTCCACCTATGTGGATAACTTTGCGGCGGAGGATGATTACGATCCCGCCGGCGCCAGCAACAATAGCGAAGCGATCGGGAACTGCGTCGCGCCGGATGATGAATCCGACATGTCGGCGGAACTGCATGGCGATATCGCCCAGAACGAGCGCGGCATTTCCGTGCGGATGGACCGGTCGCGCGACGACAATCTGACCCTGTTCGGCAAGGAAACGCTGAAAGATCGCTATCTGTTGCCGGATGAAAGCTTCCAGGACCTGTTCGCCCGCGTCGCCATGCATTTCGCGGATGACAGCGCCCATGCGCAACGGTTGTACGACTATATCTCCAACCTGTGGTTCATGCCCTCCACCCCGGTGCTGTCCAATGGCGGCACCAGGCGGGGCCTGCCGATTTCCTGCTTCCTGAACGAGGCCAGCGACAGCCTGGGCGGCATCCTGGGCCTGTGGAGCGAGAATGTCTGGCTGGCGGCGCGCGGCGGCGGAATCGGCAGCTACTGGGGCAACCTGCGCTCGATCGGCGAAAAGGTCGGGCTGAACGGCAAGACCTCCGGCGTCGTTCCCTTCATCCGGGTGATGGATTCGCTGACCCTGGCGATCAGCCAGGGATCGTTGCGCCGGGGCAGCGCCGCCGTCTACCTGCCGCTCAGCCATCCGGAAATCGAGGAATTCATCGAACTGCGCCGCCCCACCGGCGGCGACCCGAACCGCAAGGCGCCGAACCTGCATCACGGCGTGCTGGTGCCCGACGCCTTCATGCGCGCGGTCGAGGCGGACGAGGAATGGGCGCTGACCAGCCCGAAGGACGATTCGGTGCTGCGCCGGGTGAAGGCGCGCGATTTGTGGATTCGCCTGCTGACCGCGCGAATCGAGACCGGCGAGCCGTATCTGGTCTATATCGACCATGTGAACCGCGCGATCCCGGAACACCACAAGCTGGCCGGACTGCATGTGAAAACCTCCAACCTGTGTTCGGAAATCACCCTGCCGACCGGCACCGACCGATTCGGCCGGGAGCGCACGGCGGTGTGCTGCCTCTCCTCGCTCAATGTCGAGAAGTACGCCGAATGGGAGGACGACCCGCAGTTCATCGAGGACGTGATGCGCTTCCTCGACAACGCCCTGCAGGATTTCATCGACCAGGCCCCGCCGGAATTCAGGAACGCGACCTATGCGGCGATGCGCGAACGCTCGGTCGGACTCGGCGTCATGGGCTTCCACTCCTTCATGCAGGCCAACGGCATTCCGCTGGAGGGGGTCATGGCCAATGTCTGGAACCGGCGCATGTTCAGGCATATCCGCGAGCAGGCCGATGCGGCTTCGGTAAAGCTGGCGCGGGAACGCGGCGCCTGCCCCGACGCGGCGGATTACGGTATCGAGGAACGTTTTTCCAACAAGCTGTCGCTCGCGCCGACCGCGTCGATCTCGATCATCTGCGGCGGGACATCGCCGGGTATCGAACCCATCGCCGCCAACAGCTTCACCCACAAGACGCTGTCCGGCTCCTTCACTGTCCGTAACAGGCATTTGAAAGAACTGCTTGCGAGCAAAGGGAAAAACGACGACGAGACCTGGTCGTCGATTGTCTCCCATGAGGGCTCGGTCCAGCATCTGGATTTCCTGACCGATCTGGAAAAGGACGTCTACAAGACCGCCTTCGAGCTCGACCAGCGCTGGCTGATCGACCTGGCGGCGGATCGCGCCCCCCATGTCTGCCAGGCGCAGTCGCTGAACGTCTTCCTGTCGGCGGATATCCACAAGCGGGACCTGCACCAGATTCATTTCCAGGCCTGGAAGAAGGGCGTGAAGAGCCTCTATTACTGCCGCTCCAAGTCGATGCAGCGCTCCGAATCGGTCGCCATTACCGGCGCCGGCGCCGTCACCTCGCTGCCGCATCTGGGACGGGTCAACAGCGAGGACCAGCCGGTCATTGCCGAAAGCAACGATTACGAGGAATGCCTGTCCTGCCAGTAGGGCGAAAAGGCGAGAATAAATAAAGGTACAGGGAATCCATCATGTCGCTTCTCGACGCGCGCACCGTTTACAAGCCGTTCCAGTATCCCTGGGCGTATGACGCCTGGCTGATGCAGCAGCGCAGCCACTGGCTGCCGGAGGAAGTGCCGCTGGCCGACGACGTCAAGGACTGGCGGCGGAACCTGAACGATTCGGAACGCAACCTGCTGACGCAGATCTTCCGGTTCTTCACCCAGGCGGATGTCGAGGTGAACAACTGCTACATGAAGCATTACGCCCAGGTCTTCAAACCGACCGAAGTGCAGATGATGCTGTCCGCGTTCTCGAATATCGAGACGATCCATATCTCCGCCTACAGCCATCTGCTGGACACGCTCGGCATCCCCGAAGCGGAATACCAGGCTTTCCTCAAATACAAGGCGATGAAGGACAAATACGACTACATGCAGCAATGGGGCGTCGGCAGCCCGGAAGACATCGCCAAGACGCTGGCGGTGTTCGGCGCCTTCACCGAAGGGTTGCAACTGTTCGCCTCCTTCGCGATCCTGCTCAACTTTCCGCGCTTCAACAAGATGAAGGGCATGGGCCAGATCGTTACCTGGTCGGTGCGGGACGAATCGCTGCACACCAATTCGATCATCCGCCTGTTCCGCACCTTCATCGACGAGAACCCGCAGGTCTGGAATCCGGACATGCAGCGCGAACTCTACCGCGCCTGCGACACCATCGTCGGCCATGAGGACGCCTTCATCGACCTCGCCTTCGAGATGGGCGCGGTCGAGGGGCTGACCGGCGACGAGGTGAAACAGTATATCCGCTATATCGCCGACCGCCGGCTGACCCAGATCGGCCTGCAGCCGATCTACAAGACGGCGCGCAACCCCCTGCCCTGGCTGGAGGAAATGCTGAACGGGGTCGAACACGCCAATTTCTTCGAGAACCGCTCCACCGAATACTCCCGCGCCGCGACCCGGGGCAGCTGGGACGAAGCCTTCGATTAGATTTATTCGCGGAACATGAAGATCGTGAAGTCATGCGGCAGGTAGTCATGCCGCATCAGGATCTGCGAGCTCAGCCCGCGGCAGAAATCCAGCGTCTTCAGCGGGTCCGCGCGGAAAAAATGGCCTTGCGACCCCGATAGGTCCCACGAGGACAGGCTGTTGAACGCCACGCCCTTGCGGCATGAGGCGTACATCGCGGCGATCATCCGGTGCATGAAGTCCTGGTCGCCGAGGTGAAAAATGCCGCTCGACATCACATAATCGGCGACGTAGTGGGTTTTCGGGTCGAGCAGGTCCGCGCGCTCGAAGCGGAAGCCCGGATGGGCGTTGCGCGCCCGTTCGACCATTTCGGGCAGCAGGTCGATCCCGATGTAATCTCCCCGGAAATCGCGTTTCGCCAGCCAGCCGGCGAAATGGCCGATTCCGCAACCGACATCGAGCAGCGAGACTTCTGAAATGTCGTCGATGCCGGCCAGGATGCTGAACCGGGCCTGATGGTTGCCCGCATGCTGGAAATCCACGACGAGGTTGGTGTCGCCGTGCTTCGCCAGCAGCGGCAGGTAATGCGCCCGCACGCGCGACTCATGCTCCTTAGGGTCCAGTCTTGTCTCATCCGCCATCGTCGTGCCGCCCTGTCTGTCCGCGGGATTATTTTTATCAGTCACGTCGCCGCAAACCCTAGCACGGCGGGCGCACCGGCAAAAACCCGGCCGCCGCCGAATGGGATGACGCGCGCGCTGCTGTCGGGTAGTTTTGCGGCAGGGCGGATGACCGGCCGGAAGACGCAACGCCATGAACGGAACAGCGCATGACCGATTACAGTACACTCCTTCCCGCCATCGTCGCCGCCGCCCATGACGCCGGCGCAACGATCATGGCGGTCTATGCGACGGATTTCTCCGTCGACCGGAAAGAGGATGATTCGCCGGTGACCGAGGCCGACACCCGGGCCGAAGCGATCATCATCCCGGCCCTGCAGGCGCTGACGCCGGAATATCCGGTTGTCGCGGAGGAAGCCGCGTCGCGCGGCGAAATGCCGAAAATCGGCGATGCCCCGTTCTGGCTGGTCGACCCGCTGGACGGCACCAAGGAGTTCCTCAACCGCAACGGCGAATTCACGGTCAATATCGCGCTTGTCGTCAACCGTGTTCCGGTCCTGGGCGTGATCTATGCGCCGGCGCTGGGCGTGACCTATGCCGGTGTTGTCGGCGTCGGCGCGACACGCACGGCCGATGGCGCGGCCGCCACGCCCATCGCCATCCGCGACGTACCCGATGCGGGCGTTACCGTGCTGGCCAGCCGGCGGCACGGCGACAGGGATACGCTGGAAGCCTTCCTGAAGGGGCGGCCGCTGGCGGGGATCAGGAATGCGGGGAGTTCGCTGAAATTCTGCCTGCTGGCCGCGGGCGAAGCGGATGTCTATCCGCGCTTCGGACCCACGATGGAATGGGACACCGCCGCCGGGCACGCCATCCTGCTGGCCGCCGGCGGCCGGGTGACGACGGAGGACGGCGAACCGCTGCTCTATGGCAAGGATCCGCTGCTGAATCCGTCGTTCATCGCCTGGGGGAACCTCACGTGACGCTTTACCGGCCATGATTCGCGTCGCCGCCGCCCTGTTCGCCTTCCTGTTGCTGGCCGGCCATACCGGCCCGACGCGGGCGGTTGAAAGCTTCGAATGGTCGGAACTGGTCGTGGAAACGGCCGACGGCCCCCGGACCTTCCGGGTCGAACTCGCCGTCTCGCCGCGCCAGCAGGCGCAGGGACTGATGTTCCGGCGGCAGATGGATGCGGATGCGGGCATGCTGTTCCCGTATGACAGGCCGCAAAAAGTTTCCTTCTGGATGAAGAACACCTTCATTCCGCTGGATATGCTGTTTATCGCGGCGGACGGCACAATCGAGAGCATCCGCGAACGCACCGTGCCGCATTCGGAGGAACCCGTCCGGTCGAAAGGCGCGGTCAAGGCCGTCCTTGAACTGAACAGCGGCACGGCAAGCCGACTGGACATAAAACCCGGCGACCGGGTCAGGCACGCGATTTTCGGAGATTAGGCGGCTGTCAGATCGGCGTATTCGGCGTCCGCGTCGTCAGGCTTTCCCAGCCGTCGCCCGCGGCAACCATGCAGGTACGTCCGTCCGGCGTGGTCACGATGATCGTGAAGGTCGATCCGCCGGCGCCGGAAGTCAGGACTTCCACAAGCCCGCCATTCCGGGCGACGCCCATGGCGACCGGCGCTTCCGCATACCTGTCGGACAGGAACGCCAGCACCGTTTCACGCGAATCGCAGTTCGATTCTGCAGCCTCCTCAATCGTTTCCGCGGGAGCGGAAAAGGCCAGGAGGGCAAAAGCACAAACCGCGGCACTACGCTTGAACATCTTCCAATTTTCCATCAAATACGGATGCAAACAGGACGTTAACCATTAATGAATCACAGAATGATCTAATACACAATAATTATTATGTATTTCTTAATAAGGCGTTAACGGCGAGTCTTAGATTCGATTGGAACGATGTGACGCCAAGAGGAAGAACCGGAATTCCGGCTTCCGGAATCAGGTATCCAGCTTGCGCACCAGCGCCAGCCCGTCGCCGATCGGGATCAGGCTGGACTCCACGCGCGCATCGTCGCGGATTTTCTCGTTCAGAACGCGAATCGCGGTCGAGGCCGGATCGTCCAGGGTCGGGTCCACAAGCCGGCCGCTCCATAGCATATTGTCCAGGGCGATTATCCCGCCCGGCCGGATCAGCTGGAGGCACAGTTCGTAGTAAACGACATAGTTCTTCTTGTCGCCGTCGATGAACGCAAAATCGTACTGTCCCGCCTCCCCGGCATCGATCATCGCGCCCAGCGTATCGGCGGCCTTGCCGATCCGCAGGTCGATGGTCGCGTCGACTCCGGCTTCCCGCCAGAATGGCTGGCCGATACGCGGCCATTCCGGCCGCCGCTCGCAGGCGACCAGCCGCGACCCCGGCGGCATCGCCAGCGCGACCGACAGCGCGCTGTACCCCGTATAGGTGCCGATCTCGATGGCCCGCCGCGCCCCGATCAGGCCGACCAGGAAGCGCATGAACTGTCCCTGTTCCGGGGAAATCCGCATATCGCCTTCGGGATGCGCCGAAGTCGTCGCGCGCAGGCGCGCCAGAACATCCGGTTCGCGCAGCGACGAATTCAGATAGTAATCGTAAAGGGCGTCGGTCATCGGGATCGTTCGGCTGGACATCGGGCGGCGTCTCCGGAACAGGCAACTCATCGCGGCATGCCGGGAGAAGACTCGATATCGCCGCAGCCGTCAATCAGTCGGCTGTCTTTGCCGTATCCCGCGCCAGACGGAGCACCCGCCTAAAGGCGATCTGCTTTAATGAGGACGTCCGGGGCGCGCCGGGATGAAGGTTTCCGGACGAAATCCCGTATCCAGCATGGCCTCGAGCGTCCCGCCGGCCGCGAGGCGCCCGCCATCCTGCCCCCGGACGAAATAGCGCCCCATTTCCTTGCCGATCACGAACATCTGCACGCCGCCATGCGGCGCCATGATTTCGACGAAGCAGGCACCTTCCGCCGTCACGCCCTGCCCGACGGCGCCGGCGAGACCGCTTGCCATCAGTATGCAGCCGACGGCCACGACGCTATCGGCTTCGGCGGTGCTCAACCCATTCAGATATTCCACACTCATCGCGCCATCCCGGAAATAATTCGCCTTACCGGCATTTTCCATGACAACAGCCTAGGGAAGGTCGCCACTCAATTCATCACCCAAACGGTGTAGCGCAATTCTTGTTTATCGTATCGCCGCCATATATCCCATGACGGTTACCGCAGCTTTACACGCAGGCTGTCCAGGCTGCCGCCCCGCATCACGGATCCGGGCAGTTCATGGCCGACGATTCGCTCGGCCATTTCCGCCGCTTCGATCAGGCGTTCCAGGTCAATGCCCGTTTCGATCCCCATTTCCGCGCACATGAAGACGAGGTCTTCGGTGCAGACATTGCCGGCCGCGGGCTTGCCGTCGCGCCGGGCGAACGGGCAGCCGCCCAGACCGGCGACCGACGAATCGAACCATTCGATGCCCATCTCCAGCCCCGCATAGGCGTTTGCGATACCAAGGCCCCGGGTGTCATGGAGGTGCAATCCGAGGCGCAGGTCCGGCCAGCGGTCGCGGACCGCGCCGACGACGCGCTTGACCGACAGCGGCGTCGCCCAGCCCATCGTATCCGCCAGCACCAGCACCGGCAGGGTCATGTCGTGTTCCGCCAGGATATCCAGGGTTTCCTGAACCGTTTCCAGCACGCGGGATACCGGGATTTCGCCCTCGAAATTGCAGCCGAACGCCGCCATGATCCCGCCCCGGTAGACGGGCACGCCGTGTTTGGCGTAGAGGTCGATCTGGTTGTGCTGCACGCGGATGTTTTCCGCGCGGTCCCGGTTCGTATTGCGGATCATGAAGCCTTCGGAGGCGCAGTTGGAGATCGACCCCCGCAATTCCAGGCCATCCGCCTCCAGCGCCCGAAGGAAGCCTTTTTCATTCAGCCACAGCGCGGTATAGGCAATCCCCGGCTTCCTGGCGATTCCGGCGACAACCGCCGCCGCATCCGCCCAGCCGGGGACCCGCTTCGGATTGACGAACGACGCCACCTGGATCTCCCGCAGGCCCGTACCGGACAGCGCATCGATGAAGGCAATCTTGTCGGCGGTCGATATCGGGCCCGCCTCGATCTGGAAACCCTCGCGCGGCCCTTCTTCATGGATCTCGACGGAATTCGGCAAATCGGACATCTGGCTGGCTCCCGCTTGGAAATTTCCTTTCGCGAAGCCTAAATCAGATCGGGTTTCAAGGGAACTGCAACAGGTTTCCATCGGAGCATGTGAAGCGCCCTGCTTCCAACGCGATATGCAAGACATCCGCCGGACAGGAACAGGACGCGGATGACGGCAGTTTCGGGTTCGGAGGACTGCGCGAGACGCACCCGGACAATCCGGCCGTCACAGCGTGGCGAAGGTCGGCGCGCCGCCCGTTTCGATGCCGCGCCGCGCAACGGTCCATAACAATTCGACCAGCCCCGTATGGGTCGACAGGGGCAAGCCGTCCGCCGTCGGCTCCAGCCGCCCGCTTGTGCCGTCGATCAGCCCGATCTGCGGCGCGGCCTCAAGCAGCCGGCGTTCCAGGTCCGGCGTGTGGGCAAGGTCGATATTACCGGCCTGTACCGCCAGCGCCGCGGCGAGCCCATAGCAGCCCCAGTTGGAGACCCCTGCCGGAATCAGCACGTCGGTCGCGATATCGGCGCACAAGATCCTGCCATGCGGAATATGCGCCTCGACCGCATCGCGGACGGCGCCCATGCCGATTTCGTTGCCGCCGTCGCCGATGCCGATGGTGGGTATGCCGCGGCGCGCCGCCTCCAGCACGATATGGTCGAGCCGCGCCCGGCCGGCGCTGTAATCCTCACCGCGGGCGTTGCGATAGGTGCCGTCGGCGCTCAGCCCTGCGCGTTCGACGGAGATCACCGCCTTTGGCTGCATATCCGCGATCATCGCGACCGCCTGCGCCTGCGCCGCCGCGTCGTCGACATGACCGCCCTGCACCACCGCGACACTGGTAAAGCGCGGCGCATCCACCGCGATTCGCGCCTGCTCCAGGGTCACGACATTCGGTCCCGCGACCCGGGTGATCGCCGCGACCTTGTCGCATATGGATTCATCGACGACGATCACCGGAATTGCGTTGAATCCGTGCGTGATCGCCCGCGCCAGGGACGCGACGCCCATCGGGCCGTCGTTTTCCGCGATACCCGTATCGACATTCGACCGGGTCAGCGAGCCGGTCAGGATGATGACGTGGTCGCCGCGCGACAGCCCCGCCAGCGGCCGTGCCGCCGCCGCGCAGAGCGCTTCGTCATTGCGGGCCCGCGCCGGATCGTAGAGCCCGGCAACCCCGCGGCGGCCGATATCGAGACAGGTGATCCGGTCGATCAGGTCGAAGACGGCGGAAAGGCCGCTCACGCGGCGGCCCCCTTCCCGACCGGCATCTTGCCGCCGAACATGTCGGCGATCAGCACCTCGCGCACCTCGTCACGGTCGAGACCGTGCTGTTCGATCATGTCGTCGCATTCGGCGATGACCGCATCGACATCCTGCATCAGCTTGAAATGCTTGAACATGTCGGGGCGCGTCACGCCCATGGCCTCGCCGACGAGTTCCATGAAATTCACCACCTCAAATGGCCATTCCTTTTCATGGGCGCAGAAATCCCGGTGGCAGGAATGATAGATACCGGCCAGGGTCGTCACGCCCGCTTCCGCCGCCACGCGCAGCTGATCGTCATGGGCGCTTTTCTGGTAGGCCGGCGTGCCGGACAGCGACGTGCACTGATAGCCCAGGGTCGGCATTTCCAGGTCGACGAATTCCAGCCCGGGAATCTGCCTGAGGATCCGGATGACCGATTCCGTCACCCCGTTCGCGCCCGCATGTTCGTGCAGCCCGACCCGCTTGTTGACCGGATGCACGAACAGCTTCTTCAATTCGTCCATACGGCTTTCCAGGTAGACCGAGAACATCGTCATGCCGAAATTGTCGTCGGCAACCGTGCTGGGGATCACCGCCTCGCCGAACTGGATGTTGCAGGTCGGACACCAGGACAGCACCTTCTCGGCGCCCGTATCGAAGAAACGCTCGACCGTCCGGCTGCCCTGCCGACCGGCATTGGCGACATCGCCGGCGCGCATCTGCAGGATGCCGCAGCAGTCCGACGGCCCGCCATACACCGCGTAGCGGACATCCAGCCGGTCCAGCACGTCGAGACACAGCAGGGCGATATGCGGCGTCTTCAGCACATTGCAGCCCGTATAGAAGACGATTTCGGGTTCTTCGGGTTCCTGCCCCTTCGGCGCGCGGGTCAGCCGCGCCAGTTCCAGCGGCGACAATTGCAGGCGCGACAGCACGCGGACCCCGCGGGCCATCTTCTGGAACCGCGCCTTCCCGTCGGCCTGGATCGCGCCGGATTCCTTCTTTGCGGACCGGGCGACACGGGCAAGGCGGATCATGAAGCGCGGGTTGATCCCGTCGTTGCAGACGTCGATACAGGCGCCGCTGCCGGAACAGGCGGACACCCAGGCTTCCGAATCCGCCGGGCCGCTGCCGGTGCGGATAATATCCAGCACGCCGGCGGCAATGTCTCCCGGTGCGGCAATGTCGATCCCCGCCGGGCCCGGCATCGGACAGGCCTCGACGCAGCGACCGCATTTCGTGCAGCGATCCAGAATTTCATCCGTCCGCAATGCCAGTGATTCCGTGAATTCCATTGTCTGCCCCTCTTTCCGCTGCAAAGCCGCCCCGCTCCGGAGTTACAACCTTAACCGCCATGCGGTTTATACAAAAGAAATAACGTATTTGCGCAATTATCCCCTGTCTGGGTGACTTGTCGGCACCGGGTCTCTTGTATCGATACCGCACGACACAGGGATAACCCAGCAAGGAGAACGTCGTTATGACCCGATCAGCCGGAATTGCCGTCAGCCTTGGAATGGTCTTCGGTTTCTTTGGAACCACTGCCGTGTTCATGACCGTTTTCTGGGGGTAGCATCGAGATCCTGGCGTCCTGTTCCGGAAGCACGTCCCGCGTTCCGACCGTTTCGGGGAGACCGGGACATTCTTTCCAGGATTTCCGTCAGGACAGGGTCGACGGCGGTCGGCTCGATGTCCACATCACGAAATGACGGCAATTCGGGCGCCGCGACATTATGGCGCTGCATCAGTTCGACCTGCGTCCGTGACAATGGGGAATTGGGGAATAGTCGAGCGGCGGCCGCAAGCGCCTTCCATACGCCAAAAGGTACCGGCGCCAGCAGGCGGCGGCGACCGGCACGGCTGGCCACCCGTTCGACCAGTTGGCGATAGGTATGGATTTCGGGACCGCCCAGTTCATAGACCGGCCCGGCTCCGGGGGTGTCGGAGGCGATCCGTGAAACTGCCTTCGCCACATCGTCGACATATGCCGGTTGCAGTCGCGTTGCGCCGGTTCCGAATATCGGCAGTACCGGCAGATAGCGGACAAGGGAGACGAGCATGTTCAGAAACGAGTCGTCAGGACCGAACATCACGGCGGGCCGGACGATGACGGCGCCGTCGAACACCTGCCTGACCGCGGATTCGCCCTGCCCGCGACTTTGGATGTAACGCGAAGAGGAACTGGAATCGGCCCCGATACCCGAAACCTGAATCAGCACCCGGACACCGCGATCCCGAGCCCCCTCCGCAAGTTGCCTTGCGCCATCGACATGGATCTGGCGGAAGGTCGCGTTACCTGATTCGGTGTAGAGGCTGACGGCGTTTACAACGGCATCCGCACCGTCAAGCGCCGCGCCGGTGGTAGCCGGATCACGGATATCGGCTTGCAGTACCTCGACGCCACAACCGTCTTTCCCGAAAAACCGGGACTTTTCGGGCGTGCGGACGGCGACACGCACATGAATGCCGTCTTCGCGCATCGCCCCGGCTATCCGACGGCCAAGAAATCCCGTACCTCCGAAAACTGTCGCAATCCGCACCCTCTGTGCCATCCGGCGCTCCCGCAACCGGGCCGGGAAACCCGGAATAAACTCCCTGACAGAATAACTCCGGGAGAACGGTTTCGTTCCCGTTATAGCACATCAGGAATTCGGCCCGTACCCGCCTGAACGGCCGGTAGCAATAGCGATCTGCATCAGGCGGGAGCCGACGCCGTGCCGACGATAACCACCGTACCGTCGTCTTTTTCCATCCACACGGTGAGCTGCGCCCGGCCCGCTTCCTCCCCTGTAATCACGCCTTTCGTCGTCACCCGGTCGCCGGGCCAGACGATATTCGTGAACTTCACGTCCAGCGTGCCGCCTTCGTAATAGCGGCGGCCGAAATGCTGTTCGAGCATCTGGCCCATCAACGCCATGGTCATCTTGCCGCCGACCACGACCTCGTCGAAGCCAAGCGCTTCGGAGGCCTTCTTGTCCGTGTGGTAGGTCTTGCGGCCGTGAAAGAACACGCCGCACATTTCCAGGTTAATCACGCGGCTGATTCCCTCGATCGCGCGCCCCGCCGGCACGTCGAACTTGCGGGCGCCTTCCTTCTTCTTCGGATCGCGCAGCGCGACCCGGCCGGAACTCTGGTTCAGCAGGAAGCTCTGATGGTGGATGCCGCGGGCGACCAGCACATCGCCGTCGAGGACATTCACCTCCTGCTTGACGACCGACCGGTTGCGCCATTCGTATACGTCCAGCACGGTGGAGGCGCGGCGGTAATGGCGCTCCTGGAAAATCGGATGAAAGAGCGCCCATTCCTGGCGCATCCACAGATTGCCGAAGGCGTTGTCGAAGCGGAGCCCCTCGAAGCCGAAATCCATCTCGCCGACGACCATCGCGGGCGCCACCGGCCGGTCCCAGTCCGCCGGGCTGTGGTAGCGCGCATGGTCGATCTCCAGCCCTTCGCAATAATCGTCGACCATCTGCGTCGTGCAGATGAAATCCAGCGCCCCCAGGTCCTTGCCAGGATAGGGCTCGTTGCGCGCAATCGTCTCGTTCATGGTTCTCTCCCGTTTACTGTTTGCCTGTTCGCAACCGGACCGTCCTGTAATGTCGCGCCACGCCCTCACGCCATGAAGGACGGGTCCTGGCGCAGTTGCCTGCGATAGGCGGCGGCGAAGCCGGTATCGCCGATCGGCTTGTTGCCCGCGCGTTTCCGGAACTGGCTGGCGGTGGATTCGCAGGTTTCCCTCGACAGCGGCCGAGGCGTGGCGTGGCTGGTCGCGAGGATGCGTTCCTGCGTTTCGCAGGCCGCCACCAGCCGGTCCATGTATTCCATCGCTTCCGGCACCGTTCGGCCGACGGACAGCAGGCCGTGGTTCCGCATGATCAGGATGTATTTGTCGCCCAGGTCGGACAGGATGCGCGGCGCCTCGTCCGATTCCTCCGCGATGCCCTCGAAGTCGTGATAGGCGACCTGGCCGTACACGCTGCAGGAGCCCTGATCGAAAAACTGCAGCCCCTCCTCCCAGGCGGAAACGACCACCCCGGCGGGTGCGTGGATGTGCAGGGTGCAGCCCAGATGCCGCCGCTCGCGCTGCAGGGCGCTGTGGAAGTTAAGGCCGGCCGGCCGCGGCTTGCGGGTCGTGTCGCTGACCACATTGCCGTCCATGTCCAGCTTCAGCAGGTTGGAGGCCGTGATTTCGTCCCAGGCGAAATCGCCCGCGTTCATCAGGAAATAATCCGGCTGGTCGGGAATGCGCGCGGTCATGTGGTTGGCGGTGGAGTTGTTCCAGCCGCGCGCCACAGCGATGCGGAACGCCGCCGCCAGTTCGACCCGCGCCTCCCATTCCACCGCGCTCACCGTGCCGCGCAGCGATTCCCCTTCGTCTATCCCGAAATCAGCCAATGCCATTTTTCCCTCCCGAAGCTGTACCGGAATCATATTAGCAGCTCGCGCGAAACGACGCACGCATGCGCTGAACCGCACTTAGACCGAAGCTATAGCAGTTTGCTGGAAATTCATTCCCGCGCCTGGCCTTTTTGCCCGGGTGCCGGGGAGAAAACCCCGTCTATACTGTCCCGGAAATCCGGCAAACGGGAGGATCGGCATGAACTGGGAAAAGGAAGTCCGCGACATCGAGGCGAAACGGGCGCTGGCGAAGCAGCAGGGCGGCACGGAAGGCGTCAGCCGCCAGCACAATGCCGGGCGGCAGACGATCCGCGAGCGCATCGACATGCTGCTCGATCCCGAGAGTTTTCACGAAATGGGCGCGGCGGCCGGCGTTGCCGAACGCGATGACGGCGGCGTGCTGCAATCCTTCACCCCGGCGAATTTCGTGCTCGGCTTCGGCGAGATCGGCGGGCGGCGCTGCGTCGTTGGCGGCGAGGATTTCACCCTGCGCGGCGGGTCGCCGAACGAATCCGGGCTGCGCAAGAGCGTCTATGCCGAAGACCTCGCCTGCCGCTACCGGGTGCCGCTGATCCGCATGCATGAAGGCGGCGGCGGCAGCGTCACGGGCGCGGGCGGCAGGACCGTCGGCAATTCCCCCGGCACCCCGCCGCGCTTCCGATCCGTCGCGCGGGCGCTGGCGACGGTGCCGGTCGTCACCGCGGCGCTCGGGCCCGTTGCCGGATTGCCGGCCTCGCGGCTGGTCGCGTCGCATTTTTCGGTGATGACGAAGGAAACGGCGCAGGTGCTGATCGCCGGTCCCGCCGTCGTCGAACGGGCGCTGAAGGAAAAGAAAACCAAGGAGGAACTGGGCGGCGCGCAGGTCCACACCCGCAACGGCGTGGTCGACAATCTGGCGAATAACGAGGAAGACGCCATGGCGCAGATCCGCACGTTCCTGTCCTACCTGCCGCAGAATGTCTGGGAACTGCCGCCGCGGATCGACCCGATGGACGACCCGAACCGGCAGGACGAGGCGCTACTGTCGCTGATCCCGCGCGACCGGCGGCAGATCTTCGACGTTCGCAAGCTGCTCGCCATGATCCTGGATGACGGGTCTTTCCTTGAAATGGCGCGCGGCTACGGGCGCGGGCAGGTCATCGGGCTTGCCCGCATGAACGGCCAGCCGGTCGGCATCCTCGCCAATGACGGCCGTTTCTATGCGGGGGCGATGACGGCGAACAGCGCGGTCAAGGTGCGCCGCTTCGTCGAGTTCTGCCAGACCTTCCATCTGCCGGTCATTGCCTTCGTCGACGAGCCCGGCTTCATGATCGGCAGCCAGTCCGAGAACGCCGGCACGATCCGCGCCGGCACGGCAGCGGTGCTGGCGGTGGCCGACTGCACGGTGCCCTGGGCCTCGGTCGTGGTGCGCAAATCCTTCGGCGTGGCGCAAAGCGCCCATTACGGGCCCGACGCCTATATCCTGGGCTGGCCCTCGGCGGAAATGGGCGCGCTGCCGGTGGAAGGCGGCGTCGCCGTCGCCTTCGGCCGCGAGATCGCCGCCGCTCCCGATCCGGAAGCCCGGCGGCTGGAACTGGAACAACAGATGGCGGCGCGGCAGTCACCCGCCGCCCGCGCCGAATCCTTCTCCATGCATGAACTCATCGATCCGCGCGAAACACGACCGCGCCTGTCCGCCTGGATCGAATGGATCCAGCCGCTGCTGCCGGACCTGAAAGGCCCGACCTCGTTTCCGATGCGATGTTGAACTATTTCTTACGGTTGACGAAGGCCGTCATCATGCGGCGCGGCTCGTCGCTGCGATAGGCATCGACATAGGCCTGCATGCCCGCGCGCGCGCCGTCCGTCGGCGACATGCGGTCCCAGTCGATGATCAGCCGCTTCTGGATCCGCACCGCCTTCGGTCCGCAGGCCAGCAGCGAGACGACCCAGCGCTCCACCGCGTCGTCCAGTTCGGCGCCCGTCACCAGCCGCTCCAGGAAACCGATGCGATACGCTTCGTCGGCATCGATATGGTCACCGGTCAGCACCAGTTCGCAAGCCTTGCCCCAGCCGATCAGTCGCGGCAGGACCGAGGCTTCCATGCCCGAGGGGATTCCGAACCGCACTTCCGGCATGCCGAATTTGGCATGATCGGCGGCGACCCGCATGTCCGCGCAGGCGGCTATTTCCATGCCCGATCCGAAACAGTATCCGTTGATCCGCGCGATCACGGGAACAGGGAACTGGCGGACGGCATCGCAGACCCGGTGCGTCAGGGTGCTGGACGAATCCGCCTTGGCGAGATCGAACTCCGCCATTTCCGCCAGGTTGGTGCCGCCGACGAAGGACCGGTCCCCGGCCCCGGTCAGCACAACCGCGCGCAGGGTCTCGTCGTGCCGCAATGACGTCATGGCGGCAATGAACCGTTCCTTGCCCGCAAGCCCCAGCGCGTTGCGTTTTTCCGGATTGTTGAAGGTCACCCACGCAATGCGCCCCTGATCGCCGCGGTCGTCATAGGTGAGTTTGATCAGATCGTCGCTCATGCTTCCTCCGTTGCCGGCAAAGACGTCGCCTGTTCGACGAGCGTCCCGCCATAATCTTCTTCCGCCTTTTCCCGGGAAATTATCCCGTCGCGGATGTCCCTCGCCAGCGCTCCCGCATCGCGGGTACCCGGCGCGCCGTAGCCGCCGCCGCCGGCCGTTTCCAGCCGCATGGACTCACCCGCTTTCAATTCGATATGGGTCGATTTCGAGGATCGTTGCCGCGCATCCGGCCTGCCGGCATTCTGGATCAGGTCCGCCGTGCCGCCATCCCGCCCGCCGAACACGCCCGGCGCCGCGATCACATGGCTGTCGGACCGGATCGAGAAGATGATGCCGTCCTGCAGGGCGCGGATCTGCCGGGCGATACCGACGCCGCCGCGATGTTTTCCGGCGCCCGCGGAATCCGGCACCAGCCCGTATTCATCCACCAGCAGCGGGTATTCGTGCTCCAGCGCTTCCGCCGGCAGGTTCGAGGTATTGGTCATGTGCACATGCACCGCGTCCATGCCGTCCTCGCTGGAGCGCGCGCCCGCGCCGCCGCCGATGGTTTCCAGATAGACGAAAGGCCCGGCGCCGCCCCGGCGCTCGCCGGAAAACACGATGGCGGGTATCGCGTCATGCCCCGCCGCCATGACGTTTTCATCCGGCAGCAGCGGCGCGAAGGCGCCGAAGATGGCGCGGGCGATCTTGTTGCAGGTGATGCTGCGCGCCCCGACCGCCGCCGGGTGGCGCGGATTGACCAGGCAGCCTTCGGGCGCGCTTATATCGATGGCGTCGAACATGCCGCCATTCGGCGGCAGGCCCGGATCGAGCAGCGTCTTGATCGAATAATACACGGTCGCGCGCAGGGCGCTGTCTGGCACGTTCATTGCCCCGCGCGCCTGGGGGGCCGTGCCCGCGAAATCGAGCGTCAGCCGATCGCCGGATATCCGCGCCGTCGCGGTGATCGCTACCGGTTCGCCGCCCTGCCCGTCATCGTCCAGATAGCTGGTGCAGGTGTATTCGCCATCGGCCAGCGCGGCGATCCGGCTGCGCAGCCGCCGGCCGGTATAGGCCAGCAGGTCGTCGACCGAGCCCAGCATGTCATCCAGTCCCGTCTTCGCCGCCAGTTGCCGCGCCATCGCCACGCCGCGCGCGTTGGTCGCCACCTGAACCCGCAGGTCGAGCAGCCGTTCGTCGGGCTCGCGGGTATTGGCGACGACCAACCGCATGACATCGTCGATGATGACTCCGCCTACGGCAATCCGGATCGCCGGAATGCGGATGCCTTCCTCGAACACCGTGCGGGCGGAACCGGATATGGAACCCGGCACCGCGCCCCCGACATCGGAATGATGCGCGATATTGGCGGTGAAGAACCGTACTGTGCCGTCGATCACGACCGGCGAGACAATGGAGATATCCGGCATATGAGTGCCGCCGGCGAGATAGGGGTCATTGCAGATGAAAGCGTCGCCGGCCTTCATGTCCGCCAGCCGGTAGGATTTCAGCACCGCATCGACGCCGCCCATCAGCGAGCCGAGATGCAGCGGCACATGCGAGGCCTGCGCGATCAGCCGCCCGGCGGCGTCGAACATGCCGACCGAACAGTCCCGCCGTTCCTTGATATTGGTGGAAAAGGAGGAGCGGATCAGCGTGTTGCCCATATCCTCGGTGATCGACAGCAGCCGGTTGCTGAAGACCTCCATCGCGATGGGTGAAAACACCCGGTTGCCGCCCTGTGTCATGCGCCTGTCTCGATCACGATATTGCCTGTCCCGTCCAGCGCCGCCAATTGCCCGGGCAGCAGCAGCGTTGTCGCGCTCATTTCCTCGATCACCGCCGGTCCTTCGATGATTGCGCCTTCGGGCAGTGACCGGCGGCGGTAGACCCGGCTGGACCGCCAGCCATGAACGGCCCCGAAATAGACGTCCCGCTCGCCGGTGACGGCGTCAGCCAGCGAGCCGGTTCCCCGTTCCCGCGTCGGCCGTGCGAGCGCGACCTGCCCGATGGCCTGGCTGCGGCAGTTGACCGTTTCAACCGGCCGGCCGGCAATGTCATAGCCATACTCCTGGGTATGCCGCGCGGCAAATGCCTCAAGGAAGCCGTCCAGCCTGACCGCCTCGGCATCGTCGATTTCGACACGAACCTCGTAATTCTGGCCGACATAGCGAGCCTCGATGAAATGGCGGAAGGCGCGTTTCTCTTTCGGCACGCCGTCGCGTTCGAGCAGGGTGTGCCCTTCCGCGACCATTTCGGCGAACAGGTCGCATACCCGCTGCCAGCCGTCCGGTTCCGCGCGGGATATCGCGCTGCGCACCAGGTCATGGACGATGTCGGACAGCAGGATACCCCGGGCGCACATCGTCCCCGGTTCCTCGGGCACGATGATTTTCGGGATACCGCATTCCAGCGCCAGTTCCGCCGCGTGCAGCGGCCCGGCGCCGCCAAAGGCAAACAACGCGAAATCGGCCATGTCATGGCCGCGTTCGGTCGTGACGGAGCGGATGGCGCGGCTCATATTGGCGATGGCGATTTCGATGATCCCGTGGGCGGCGGTTTCAAATGCCAGCCCCAGCGGTTCCGCGACCCGGCGGCGGATCGCCTCGCCCGCCGCATCGGCATCCACGGCCATCGTTCCTTCCAGCAACCCGCCGGGATTGAGGCGCCCCAGCGCGATATTGGCGTCGGTGATCGTCGGCTCGGTCCCGCCCAGCCCGTAGGCAACCGGACCGGGATTCGCCCCCGCGCTGCGCGGCCCGACCTTCAGCCCGCCGGCATCGTCGATCCAGGCGATGCTGCCGCCGCCCGCGCCGATCACATGGATATCCAGCATCGGCGTGCGCACCGGGTGTCCGGCGACACGCCGGTCGGCGGTAAAGGACGGCCGTCCCTCACTGACCACCGATACATCGGTGCTGGTGCCGCCGACATCGAAGGTGATGATGTTCGGAAAACCGGCGTCGCGCGCGGTTTCCGCCGCGCCGACCACACCGGCCGCCGGACCCGACAGGCAGGTTCGCACCGGGTAGTCGCGCGCTGTCGCCGCCGTCATCAGGCCGCCATTGGAATGGATCGTGTAGGGCTCGGTCTTCGGCGCCAGGCGGCGCACCGATTCCAGAAACCCGTTCAGGTAATTCGCCATCGCCGGCCCGAGATAGGCATTGAGGACCGTCGTGGACAGCCGTTCGTATTCGCGGAATTCCGGCAGGACTTCCGAGGACAGGCTGATATAGGCGTGCGGCAGGGCATCCTCGATCATCGCGCGGACGCGGCGTTCATGATCGGGCGCCTGGTAACAGTGCAGGAAACAGACGGCGACCGCCGCGACATCCTCCTTCGCCAGCGCCGCCAGCGCCGTCGCCACGCCTGCCTCGTCCAGCGGCGTCAGCACCGCGCCGTCGGCCCCGATGCGTTCGACGACCTGATGCCGCCGGCGGCGCGGCACCAGCGGCGGCGGCTTGCCCTGGGTATAGTCATAGAGATGCGGGCGGATCTGGCGGCCGACCTCCAGCACATCGCGAAACCCCTGCGTCGTGATCAGCCCGGTCCGCGCGCCCCGCCGTTCGATCGCCATGTTGGTCGCGACCGTCGTGCCGTGGCCGAGGAACCGCAGCGCCGCGCCATCGATGCCTTCGAGCGCCAGAATGGCGGCGATACCGTCGCGGATCGATTCCGAGGGGTCGCGCGGCGTGGACGACGCCTTGAAATGACGCGTCGCCCCGGTCTGTGCGTTCAGTAGCGTGAAATCGGTAAAGGTCCCGCCGACATCGATGCCAAGCCTGTACATGTCGGTCACGATGACAGGTCCGGTAGAGCGAGTATTCCGCAATCGGGTGCCGCAACCAGCGCCGCGCCGGTTCTCGCCGCCTGAACGCCGCTCACCATCGACGTGGCGCCGCCGCCAATACCCGCCACGGCATCGGCCGCCGCTGTCTCCCGTTTATCGCTCAATTGTCCGGTAACTCCCTTGTCCCGCCACGATCATACACAGTCGCAACGGCGGCGATCAAATGTGCGTCATTGATCGGATCGTGTTTGGCTGAAATCGTTCCTGGCGATCCAACAAATACGTGAATCTGTTTGAATGAAACCTGTTGCGGTTCCATTCAAACCTGATGTGCAACAGGTCGCGCAGGCACTGCAAATGCGGGTTGGCATGCCAAATATTGCATGGACGGATTTGTCCGCTTCAGGCATTTATCCAGCGTGCAGGCAGAACAACCCTGAATGGGCGGCGCACCTTGGACGGGCTATTTCAAGGGGGGGGGGTAACCGGATGGCATCTGGCGGCAAGGGTAAACGGGCTGAGCAGCGCATTCCAGTGGGCGGCGCCATGGCGTATATCCACAACGAGGGTTACAACGTCATCAACTGGAGCCGGCACGGCATCATGATCGGCCCCTATATCGGATCGCTGCGCGCCGGCGACCCGTTCACGTTCCAGTTCGTGATGCCCATGAGTGACGGCGAAAAATTCAAGTTTTCCGTCTGGGCCAATGTCGTTCGCGTCGACGGATATGGTCTGGCGGCGCGCTATGTCGATCTGAATGAGCGGGTTTCCAGAATGATCGGCGATATGCTCGACATGCTGATGAAGCCACAATAAGCCGCCGAATAAGTCAGGCAACTTCCGAAAACCGCCCGGCGCAAAAAAGAGCCCCGTATTGCGGCGGCATGAGAGTTGCCGTTGCAATACGAGGCCCAAGAGGTCTGCGCGAGGGGCTTGTCGCGCCGACCAGGGGTAGGTAATGACGAGACATTACCCGCCTTCCCCGGCCGCCGGATCGCCCGGATGGGGGATAAAAGAATAAATTTTCGATAATTTTCGGCTTCCCGCCCTGAAAACCTCTTCCCGGGAAAGGACCGCCCCGACGGCCTCGCCGGCCGGCGGGATCAATCGGGCTCTTTCAATACGGGCGTCCGCGACTTGAACTGATCGATCGATGTGGCGATCTCCCGCGCCAAATCCGATGCGGACCGCTCCGGATTGAAGCTCAGTAACACAGCATCCGATAGCGGCTTCAGTAAAGCGATATCCTTGCTGGCGGCCTTGCGGTAGTCGACGGCGATGGACTCCGCCACCCGCAGCAGCGACTGGCAGATACCGCTGTTATGTTCAAAAGGCGTACCCAACAGGCGGTCCGCCGTATCCTGAATCACCATCCGCAACCGTTCGACGAGACGTCCGGTACGCGCTGTCTTCTCAGAGTCGCTGTAATCGCCAATAATCATCTGGATAAGGAAGGACAGTTCGAATGCATTGCGACGGAGCCGTTCGCTGTTGACCGTCTTCAGCACATTGGCAATTTCCTTTTGCAATGCGACCGGATCGATCCTGTCGCCCCGCACTTTGGACAGAAGGGTGTTCGGCACATCGATCAGCCTGATGTCGCTGGTATGCGCCGGATCGACCCGGCGGTCCGGGCCGATATAACTGCTGGTGACAACAAATGGCTTGCGCCGGTAAATAATGGTATCGATATGGCTCTGGATAGCCTGGACAGATGTCGGTTTCACCAGCAGCCCGTCCACGCCGCTGTCGATCAGCTGCCGCAAACGCGCCGCGTCGTTCTGCCAGGATGTCACGATGACCGGCACAAACGGATTCGGCCCCAGCTTGGCAAAGCGGATCGCCTCAATCAGGTTGCGGGCGTCGCCCCCCGCCAGGTCCGCATCGACGATCACCATGTCTGCATTGCCGTCGCGCAATGCCTGGCGCAACGGCTCGCATTCCTCGTAATCCTCGTGCACGTTCAACCGGATGTCGCGCAATGCGGAGCGAAGCGCCGTCCGCATCTGGCCATGCGATTCCCCCAGATAGATTTCGACATCGGGATAATCTGCGCGGAACCTTTTACCGATGCGCGCGCCGATGCCGCTGTCGCGTTTACGGTCGCTCATCGGCGAACCACGATACAGCCCTGCTGCTGTACTTTCAGCGCGGCGCATAATGTTGTCGCCGGCGCCTTTCCCGGCAACGGGCCGGTTCCAACCCGGTAGAAGACCCCTTTCGCGAGCACTGCCTCCCGGATCGCCAGGTCTCCCGCGTCGGTCAGCAACGAACCGAATGACGCCTGCAGCCGCTTCAACTCGCGTTCCGCCGCCTCCCGCGTCCGGAACGCGGCTAACTGCACGTGCCACGCGGTGCCGGCATCCGGCGAATCCGCCGGTATCGCCGCATCCGCGCCGGTCGCCGGTTGGGCGGCTTCGGTATCCCGCGCCGCGACCGCGACCGGCGGTTCGATGGCCGGCGGCGACAATCCGGGCAGAACCCGGGGCACATAGGGCGCCAGCGACGGTTCACCACGGCCCTGCGATCGCCCGAGGCCCGAAAGACGCGCTTCGGCAGCGGCCACGCTGGTTTCGTCCGGCACTTCCTGCGACTGCCATATTCGCAGCGCCCGCACATACAGCGCCCGCGCCTTTTGCGCATCGCCAAGGAATTCGCTGGCGTATCCGTAATTATAGGCGGCAACGGCAACCCGGGCATCATTCTCACCAAACGTCGCTTCGAGATTTTCGAGGACGCGCGCCAGCAACGGTTCGGCCTGTATGTATTTTTCCTGCTCCACGTAACTGATGCTCAGCTCGTTCACCAATTCGGCGACAAGGCCGTTTTCCGGTCCGAATGTCTGTTCGAAGATCGAAAGCGCCCGCAGGTAGAGCGGTTCCGCAAGAGCATGTTTTCCCTGTCGGCTGTGAACGGTCGCGAGATTTTTCAGTATGAACCCGGTCCGGGAACTCTCCGCGCCGAATTCCTGCTCGCTCAGAACGAGCGCCTGCTCGAAATACGGCGCCGCGGCCTCGTACATTCCGGCTTCATACAGCGACGAACCGCGTTGAAAATTTCGTGTCATTTCCGGCGACTGCGCCGCCAGTTGCGTCGAAGCGGCGAAAGACAGGACCAGGATCAGCGCGATCGCCCCCGATAGCCGGCACAATATTTTGAAATGCGTTGCCGCGCCTGAAAATCGGGCAATGAAATGATGCAATACCGTGTTGCCTCGCATGATGATCAGGATAATGCGGGACTGGCCAGCAACAAAGACCAAACGCTTCGTTCCGACCTCCGGCCCTTACGCCGACGGCGGACCAGCGCCGGTTATAGGGCGTAATCCGTTAACAAATTAGAAAAGTGTTCGCATATGGTTCTGCGACGCTGGCAACAGGCGCTTCCGTCTGACTGTGACCCAACGACAGATGCCGGGTTACACGGACTTCGCGGCGAACGACGGCAATACGGCGCTGGAACTCCTTGCGACAGCGGGCCGTGTCGACCTGCTGCTCACAAGTGATTCACGTGTCTGGCTGGATCGCCAGAGGCGATTTCAATCAAACACGATCCGGTCTAGTCGTCGAACGCCGCAAACATTTCCTGGAATGCCTTGATCTGGTTGCCCGCCGCCGATGAAGGCACCAGGATGGGCGTACCGATGCCCGCCTCATACCAGGCATCCAGCCCGTCGCGAATCTGCGGCACCGAACCTGACAGCGTGATGTCGTCCAGCCACCGATCTGTCAGAAGTTTGGGTATCTGTTCTTCCTCGCCGGCGATAATAGCGTCGTCGATAGCCGCCATCTCCTCCTCGTATCCCGCCTCGCGCCAGTAATTCCGGTAATTCGGCAGCCTGGCGTAATGGGTCAGGTTCCGCCGGTGCACGGCGCGCGCCGCCTCGATATCATCGGTAATACAGGTCGGAATCATGTTGCCGATGTAAAAGCCGGGATCGCTGCGCTTTTCTCGCGGCAGGACGGAGAGCGACTCCGTCATATGCGACCGGGCGCCATTGGCGAAGACCATGCCGTCCCCGATTTCCCCGGCAAGGCCGATCATGCGCTTGCGCAGGGTGGCCAGCACCAGTGGCGGTTTTTCCCCGACTCCCGTTACCTCCCTATAGGCGGTGACGAAGGCCCGCATATCCGGCACGGGTTTGCCCACCTGAATCCCCATGCGCGACATGGACGGAACATGGCTGACACCGATACCGAAGGTAAACCGGCCGCCGGAAACCTCGTGGACAAAGCTCGCGTTCTGCGCATAGTCCAGCGGTGGACGCGTATAGATCGGCGAAACCGAGGTCCCGAACCGGATCGTTTCGGTCACCTGGGCGATCCCCTCGCACAAGGCCAGCCCGCCCGAGATGCTGGGACAGTAGATTCCGGAAAAGCCGCGCGCCTCGATTTCACGGGCAAGTTCCAGTGTCGCAATTCGTCGCCCCGGCATCGCGACGAGACTCAGCGCCGGCTTTTTCTGTGGCATCATTCCCCCACGACAGCAGCGGCGCGCAACGCCGCGATTTCATCGGCCGCGAACCCGGCCTCGCGCAGCAATTCATCGGTCTGTTCCCCCAGCAGCGGCGCACCGCGCCGGATCGATGACGGTGTCCTTTCGAAGCGCGCCGCCGGACGCGCCTGACGCAGGCGTCCCGCCAGGGGATGCTCTGTTTCAACAATGATCCCGTTGGCCAGAATCTGCGGATGGTCGATCAGTTGTCTGCGATGCAGTACCGGCGCGCAGGGCACGTGCTCCGCTTCAAGTCGTTCCATCCATTCATCCGTCGTACGCGTCGCCAGCACCTCCTGCGTCACCGACAGCCGTTCGTCGATATTCTGGTCGCGCAGCGCCGGTGTTGTAAACCGTTCGTCGGTCAGCCAGTCCGGCTGTTCCAGCGCCCGGCAAAGACCCGACCACTGGCGGTCCGTCATCACCGCAACGCTCATATAACCGTCACTGGTTTCATAGATCAGGTCGACGAAGCTGGCGGCGCGCTGTTCGCTGATTTCCTGGTCGGGAAAGGTCTGGCTGCCCATGTCCGAGGCCCAGAGGAAGGCGATAACCGCATCGACCATCGACAGGCGAACATGCTGCCCCTGCCCCGTCCGTTCCCGCGCGAGCAGGGCCGCCGTGATCGCCTGCGACGCCGTGATTGCCGTCACCTTGTCGGGCACGATGGTCCGGATCAACCGGGGCCGCCGTTCATCCGCGCCGCCCTGGACCGACGCCAGCCCGGAAACCGCCTGCACGATGGGATCGTAGACCGGCTTGCCCGAATACGGCCCGGTTTCACCGAAGCCGCTGATCGACACATAAATGATATCCGGCGCGACCGCCCGTACCGCCGGTTCGTCGATGCCGAGCCGTTCCACGACACCGGGGCGGAAATTCTGCACCACCACATCGGCCCCCGCCGCCAGCCGCAACAGGGCGTCGCGTCCGCGCGGATCCTTCAGATCCATCGAAATCGAACGCTTGTTGCGGTTGTTGTTGAGAAAATGCGCGGCCAGCCCCGCCCGGCGATTGCCGCCGGAACGGACATGGTCGCCGCCGCCACGGGATTCGACCTTGACGATATCGGCGCCCTGGTCGCCCAGGATCATGGTCGCCCAGGGTCCGGCGATCATGGTCGTCAGATCGATAATCCTGAACCCGTCCAGAGCTCCCGACATTGGTATTCCCCGTCTAGCCGTGCGGCACCAGAATCTGGCGGATCGTCGCGCCGCTCTGCAACTTGTCGAAACCGGCATTGATCCCGTCGAAGCCGACATGTTCGTTGATCAGCTTGTCAATCGGCAGGCGACCCTGGCGGTACAGGCTGATGAAGCGCGGGATATCCCGTACCGGCACGCAGCTGCCCATATAGCTGCCCTTGATCGACTTTTCCTCCGCCACCAGATTGCCCTGGTTGAAGGAGAATTCGGCCGTGGAGGGCGACAGGCCCGCCGTGACCACCGTGCCGCCATAACGGGTGACCGCATAGGCGGTCTTCATCGCCGGAATGGCGCCGGCCAGGTCGACGGCGAAGTCGACGCCGCCATTGGTCAGGTCGCGCACCTGCTCGACGCATTTCGGGTCGGCCGCATTCACTGTATGGGTCGCGCCGAGCTGCCGCGCGAGGCCAAGCTTGTCGTCGTTCAGGTCGATGGCGATGATGGTTTCGGCGCCGCCCAGTTTCGCCCCCAGCAACCCGTTCATCCCGACGCCGCCAAGGCCGATGATCGCCACGCTGTCGCCCGGCAGGATACGCGCCGTGTTGATCACGGCGCCGACGCCGGTCATGACCGCGCAGCCGAACAGCGCCGCCTCGTATAGCGGCAATTCCTTGTCGATCACGACAATGGACCCCCGGTCGACCACTGCGTACTCGGCGAAACAGGAGACGCCCGTATGATGCGCCAGCGAGCCGCCATCCGCGTCATGCAGCCGGCGGCCGCCGCCCATCAGGTCCCCGACGGCCTTGGTCCGCGCCCCGGTTTCGCAGACCTGCGGCCGCCCTTCGAGACAGCGGCGGCAGCGTCCGCAGCTGGGACTGAACTGGAAGACGATATGATCGCCTTCCGCGACATCGGTTATCCCCGGCCCGGTTTCGACGACCGTACCGGCCCCTTCATGCCCCAGGACCAGCGGCACCGGCCGCGGCCTGGCGCCGTTGATGACGGACAGATCCGAGTGACAGAGCCCGGCGCCGCCGATCTTCACCAGAACCTCGTTCTGGCCCGGCGGGTCGAGGATCACTTCCTCGATGCTGAGCGGCTTGCTCTCGGCAAAGGGCTGCGGGGCGTCCGTCCGGCGCAGGACAGCGGCTTTCATTTTCATTTTCTCAGTCTCCCGTACATTCCAGCGGCGCGTTCGTGATTTCATCCTGTGCTTGTTATAACTTGGCGGACCCGGTTGCCAAACAACGGAAATGGCGCGCTCAACGGTGCAGTTCGCGCCTTTCCGTTACGACGGCCCGTCATACAGGGCGTTGGTGGCCGGCTGGCCCGATAGCGGCGAACTTCGATTACGGAACCGGCACGTTTGAACATGCTGCTTCCTTGCATTGCCATGTCACATTCTTCAGGATTGCGCCAACTTCGAACAGAGAGGCACCATCATGCAAATCGGCGTTTCCATTCCGACCACTGAAATCGGCACCGATCCTGTCGCCATCCGCGATTTCGTCCAGGCGATCGAGGATATGGGATACGAACACCTGACCCTTATCGACCATGTCCTGCAGCAGGGCACCCCGGTCGCGCATGACTGGCGCGCCTTCTACGCGCGCGAAAACATGTTCCATGAGCCGCTGATCTTCCTGACCTATATCGCGGCGCTGACAAAGAAGGTTCAGCTGACCACCGCGATCCTGATCCTGCCGCAGCGCCAGACCGCGCTTGTCGCCAAGCAGGCGGCTGAACTCGACGTTCTGAGCGGCGGACGGTTGCGGCTGGGCGTCGGCATCGGGTGGAACAAGATGGAATTCGATGCGCTGCACCAGGATTTCCATAACCGCGGTCGGCGCGTGGAGGAACAGATCGACGTCATGCGCCAGCTCTGGTCCAACGAACTGGTCACCTATGACGGCAAATGGCACAAGATCGAGGATGCGGGGATCAACCCGCTGCCGGTTCAGCGACCCATCCCCGTATGGATCGGCGGTTTCGTCGAACCCGCCATCGCCCGCGCCGGCCGGATCGCCGACGGGTTGCTGGCCAATCCGCGCGTCGGACCGGGCGACGAAGCCAAACGGCATTATGAAATCTTCCACGAAGCGGCGATCAAGGCCGGACGGGATGTCAAGAAAATCGGCTATGAAACCACGATCCTGACCGAGGACCGCGGCCCGCAGGCATGGGCGGCGGATGCGGAAACCTGGAAACAGATGGGCGCAACGCATGTCACCGTGCGCACCATGGCGTCGGGCCTGTCGTCGAACGAAAAACACCTCGAACAGCTGCGCAAGTTCAAGGAAAACTATCCGGGCTGAATATTCAGAGCGGCGGCCGGCGGGTATTCCAGCCGGTCGCCTGCTCATAGGCCCAGCCGATGCGCAGCGCCATCGCCTCGTCATAGGCGTCGCAGACGATCTGCAGTGACGTCGGCAGTCCGCCAGCGGTAAAGCCGTTCGGCAACGCCAGCGCGCAGCGGTCGAGCAGGTTCACCGCCCGGGTGAAAATTGCCGGCGTCGTCGCCTGGTCGATAGAATCGACCGCCGGCGCGGCAGTGGCGGTAGTCGGCGTCAGCAACGCATCGAAACCGGCAAGCGCCGCATCGAATTCGCGCTTGACCTCTTCCCGCCTCCTCAACGTGTCGATATAGACTCGCGCGGTCATGTCGCGGCCGATCCAGATGCGCGGCCGCACCGCATCGTCGATGGGCAGGTCCATATCGTCGACCAGATCGCCCACGAAGGAGTAACCCTCGGCGCCGATAATCCGGCCCGTCATTCCCCCCATCGCCGCAAATGGCAATGGAAGCGAGACGACTTCCAGTGTCGCGCCGAGTTCACGGAGAACCTCGAGGGAGGCATCGAAGGCGGCAAGCACCTCCGCATCCACGCCCTCGCGCTCGCCTTGCGGCATGATCCCCAGTTTCAGGCCGGCGATGCCGCGCTTCATTTTCGGCAGAGGATTGTCGACGGTCACGCCGCGGGTCAGCGGATCGCGCGGGTCCGGTCCCTGCATCGTGTTATACAGCAACGCGGCGTCCTCGACGGAACGCGCCATCGGCCCGGGCGTATCCAGCGTAGTGGCAAGCGGCAGCACGCCAAAGCAGCTTATCCGGCCGACGGTCGTCTTCAGCCCCGTCAGTCCGCACCACGAAGCCGGCAACCGGACCGACCCGCCGGTATCGGTCCCCAGCCCCCAGGGCGCCAGCCCGGCCGCCACGGCGACGCCCGTACCCGCGCTCGATCCGCCCGGCGCGCGATGGACCGCCCCGTCCCACGGATTCCAGGGCGTGCCCATATGCTGGTTGGTGCCCCAGCCCCCCATGGCGAATTCGACCGAATGGGTCTTGCCGATCACGATCATGCCGGCGGCGATCAGCTTTCGCGCCAGCGTCGCCGTCACCGTCGACACCCGATCCTTCAAAACCATCGAACCGCCGGCCGTGACGCGGCCTTCCAGGTCGATGATATCCTTCAGCGCCACCGGCACCCCGTGCAGCGGCCCGACGGCATGGCCGGAACGTATGGCCTTTTCCGCCGCCTGTGCAGCCAGGCGCGCATCGTCGCCATAGACCGCCACGAAGGAATGGAGTTTTTCGTCATGCGCCGCGATACGCGCCAGCAGGGCTTCGACCAGATCGACCGGCGAAAGTCGCCCGTCCCCCATCGCGGCGGCGAGGTCGTGCGCGGCACGGTAGGCCAGGTCGGGATCGGTCATGATGTATTGCTTTCGGTGGCGGTGAGGAAACAGGACAGATGGTTGCGGAACGCTTCCGCCTGAGAAACCGGAAAGAAATGCCCCCCTGTCGGCAGGATCACGGTTTGCGCATCGGGAATCAGCCGGCCCAGTTCCTCGGAATAGTAGGCCGGTGTGATCATGTCGTCGCGGGCGCCGATGACCAGACAGGGGGCGGCGATATTGCCCAGCTCCGCCTGGCGATTGAATTTCTGGATCGCCCGGATACGGCGCAGCATGACCTCCGGCGGCGGAAACGCCCGGATCGTTTCCTCCTCCTGCTGCAGCATCGCCGACAGCCGCCGGCGGATCCAGTCCGGCGGAAACATGAAGACCGCCTGCGAACGGACATAGGCCTCGATTCCCCCCGCGCTCAGGATGCTGCTGCGCATGTCGAACAGGCGGCGGAAATAGTCATCCGCCGCGGTCCAGGTCGCGCTGAGCACCAGACGGTCGATCCGTTCCGGGAAATCCAGCGCCATGGTCTGCCCGATGGCCCCGCCGGTCGAGTGCCCGACAAAATCCGCGCGGCCGATATCGAGATGATTCATCAGTTGCAGCAGGTCGTCGGTCATCTGCGACACCGAATATTCGATCAGCGACTTGCTGCTGGCGCCGGCGCCGCGGTGGTCGTGCAGAATGACCCTGAATTTTTCAGCCAGGACCGCGACATGCGGTTTCCAGAAAGACGCGACGCCGCCAAGACCGGACACCAGCAACAGCGGCGGTCCCGCGCCATGCACCTCGTAATGGAGACTTTCGCCATCGGAAAGCGTCAGGAACGGCATTCGCGTTACTCGCCGTTGGCGCCATCCACCGGCGTAAAGACAGTTCGCGCCTCAATTTCCGCGATGTTTTCCGGTCGGGCGAATGGCGCCGGCGCGTCTTCGCCGAGCCTCCTGGCGCGGCCGATCTGTTCGAAGAAGTCTTCCAGACCGCCCGGCATCATGACCCACATCATCTTCAGGTCGTCTGGTCCGTCATTCATGATCTTGTGCGAATTTCCTGGCCCCGCATAGACCGTGGTACCCGGCTGGACACGATGCTCCTCGCCGTTGACGAGAACCGTTCCCTTCCCTTCGAAGAAGAACAGAAGTTCCTGTTCCGTGCCGTGCTGGTGTTCACGGATATGGCATCCGGGCGCGATGACCTGAACGCCGCTGGAAAACCCGGCGATGGACGGGTCATTGCGGCTGGAAACCATCACCTCGGCATAGCCGTTTGCCGGGACCGGTTGCCAATAGCTCTGTCCCTCGCCCGGCTGGACCACAAAGGCCGCGCCCCTTGAAGATTTGTCCATGTGCTTTCCTCCCACTGCGACCGGTTACGGTCATTCAGAGCGGTTCAGGCATCCAGCCGGCCGGGCCGGCGCTGTTGCGTACAATACGCATCGGTGTCGCATTTCTGATCAGCGGCGGCCCCGCGACCGACAGCCCGATAGCCGCCATCAGGACCGCATAATTACCGCCATGCGCCACCACCAGTATTTCACCATGTTTCAGCACTTCGTTGAAGCCGTGCAGGGTGCGCAGGGTAAATTCCTCCAGCGTTTCGCCATTGCCGGGGCTGCCGCCCCAGTCCAGATCGACATTCGAACCACCGGCCCAGTCGCCCCAGTTGCGTTCATACAGTGCGGGTACCTTGTGGATCGGCTTCCTGCATTCCAGGTTCACGATTTCCGCCGTTTCCCAGGCGCGTTCCAGGTCGCTTGCATGGATTTCCAGGAAATTGACTCTCTTCAGTATCTGGGCCGCCGCGCGCGCCTGCCCGCGTCCCGTATCGTTCAGGGTCACGCCGCGCTGCGTCTGGATGATCCGCCGCTTGTTGTGCTCGGTTTCGCCGTGGCGCAAAAAGTAGAACCGCTCGATATCGGTCTGTAAGCCACCGGCATCGGCGGCAATTTTCTGCATCGCGAGGTGCCAGGCCGGCGTTTCCATACAAGTATCTCCCTCGATTTCCAAATTACCGTCCGGCGCGGACGCCGGATTCCGAAATGACCGCGGCAATGCCATCCATATCCTGGTTGGGCGCCATGATATGTACGCCCGCCACGCCCGAAACTTCCTGCAATTGCTGGATGATTTCAACGCAAATCCGCCGTCCTTCGGCCTTCTGGTCGGCGGCGCCTTCAAGCCGTTTGATGATACTGTCCGGCACGGTCACCCCGAACAGGTTTTCGTTCATCCATATCGCCGAACGGACCGACGCAATGGGACCGACGCCGATCAGAAACGCCATCCGGTCGGTCAGGCCGAATCCGGCCAGCGCATCCATATAACGTTTCAGCGGCGCCACGTCGAAGCAGAACTGCGTCTGGACGAAATTCGCGCCCGCATCCGCCTTCGCGATCAGGCTGTGCGGCTTCCAGTCCGCGTCCGGATCGACGGGACTGTCCGCCACCCCCAGAAACAGGTCCGGCGCCGGATCGATATCCCGGCCGGAGGGAATTTTTCCCTCATCCCGCATCTGCTTCGCGATGGCGACGACGCCCTGCGAATTAAGATCGTTCACGATCGCCGATTCCGGCTCGTCGCCCGTCGTCGGATCGTCGCCGGTGAGGACGAGCACGTTGTTGATCCCAAGCGCGGCATTGCCGATCAGGTCGCCTTCGATGGCGAGCCGGTTTCGCGTCCGGCAGGTCATCTGCAACACGGGTTCGACCCCGTAATTCAACAGAAGAGAGGCGGCGGCGGTGCTCGACATGGTGACCCGCGCACCGGCGGCGTCCGTGACGTTGACGGCATCGACAAGGCCGCGCAGCGGATCGGCCTTCGCGAGAAGCGTTGCCGGGGAAGCGGATAGCGGCGGGACGATTTCCGCCGTTACAGTGAAACAGCCCGCGGCTATCGTTTTGCGAAGATTGCTCATGTCAGACGACGGGGCTCATGCCGCCATCGACATTGATCGCGACGCCGGTGATGTAGGATCCCTGCTCGGAGGCAAGGAAACATGCCATGTTGGCGAATTCCTCCGCCGTACCCAGGCGGCCCAGCGGAATGCGCTGGCCAAGCTGGGCGTAATATTCGTCCAGCGTCTTGCCGCTCCCTTCGTTCTTGTGCCGCTGGACCCACTGGTCGCTCTGGATATTGCCGACCAGAAGGCCGTTGACCAGGATATTGTGCGGCGCGCCCTCGCCCGCCAGAATCTTGGTCAGCGCCATGCCCGCCGCGCGGCTGACCGCTGTCGGCGCGCCGCCGGGCCGCGGCGCCTTGGCGCCGAGGTTCAGCACATTGATGATCCGGCCCCATTTGCGTTCGCGCATGCCCGGCATGACCAGTCGGCAGAGGCGGATCGCCGCGAAAAGTTTCAGATCGATATCGGCCTGCCAGACTTCATCGGTGATGTCGTCGAATTTGCCGGTCTGCGACGTGCCGGCATTGTTGACGAGAATATCGACCGGCCCCAGCGCGTCGACCACCGCCTCGTGCAGTTCCTTCACGCCTTCGGCGCTGGCGACGTCGCAGGCGAAGGAGGCAACCTTGCCGCCGTTCCCGCCCGCCGACTCGCGGACCGCTTCTTCCGCCTGCTTCACCACATCGGCGCGGCGACCGACCAGGGCGACATTGGCGCCGGATTCCGCGAACCGGTGCCCCATCGCCAGCCCCAATCCCAGGCTGCTGCCCGTGATCAGCGCCGTGCGCCCATCCATTCTTACGTCCACAATCGTCTCCCTTCGATTCGTTTCCGCCGCCGGCGCCGCCCCAATCCGGGATCCCCGCCGGAAAGTGTGGCGGACGGTTGCGACATCCTGTCAGGTTTCCGCCCACATCCGCATGAGATTGACGTGATTTTTGATCAGCGGGCGGGCTTCGTCCGAGTTCGGGGTCTTTTCTCGCACGATCCGCGCGGCCCTGTCGAGATCATGCAGCAACTCCCGGCGCGCAGCCAGCCATAGGACATTCCCGCTTCACAGCGGCTGAACGATTGGCATGGCCGACGCTTCGCCATCCGGATTTGCCGTATCGTCCCCGATATCCCCGAAACCCGTACTCACGCCTACTGCTTCAGACCGGACACCTGTAAAGTATATACGGTAAACACCGCCCCAACCCCGCATTTGGCGCCGGAAGGTTTCATAATGCGGCATACCGCCCTTTGCCGGAGCACGAGATGAATCGAGACGACGTCAAACTGGAAGCCAGAGAAAACCTGCATCAGGGATTTTTCCGCATGGATCATTTCCAGTTGCGCCACCGGCTGTTCGCCGGGGACTGGAGCCCCGTGCTGAGCCGGGAAATCATGCTGCGCGATCCCGTTGCCGCCGTCATCCCCTATGACCCGGTCCTTGACCGGGTCGTGTTGATCGAACAGTTTCGCGGCGGCATGTTCGTCGCGGGCGACCCGCGGCCCTGGAGCATCGAGATTGTCGCAGGAATAATAGAAAAAGACGAAACAGTCGCCGAAATGGCGCGCCGGGAAACGCTCGAAGAAACCGGTTGCCGCGTCGGCCGCCTCGAAAAGGTGATGGATTTCTACCCCAGCCCCGGCGGCTGTTCCGAATTCGTGACCGTGTTCTGCGGCGAAGTATCGTCGGATGGCGTGGGCGGGATCCATGGCCTTGCGGAAGAAGGCGAGGATATCCGCGTTTTCACCGAATCGGTCGATGATGCAATCGCCCATGTGGCATCCGGTGCGATCAACAATTCCATCGGCATCATCGGCGTGCAGTGGCTCGCCCTCAACCGAAGCGCCCTGCGCCGGCGCTGGGATCAGGCCCGGAATGAAACGTAATATTCGATTGAGCCGCCTGGACGTCGAACTCCATGCCCGGGAAACGCTGCTGGACGGCTTTATCAAGGTCGACCGTTTCCATTTGCGCCACCGGCTGCATGCGGGCGGGTGGAGCGAACAGGTCAGTCGGGAAGTCCAGTTGCGCGGCGCCGTGGCGGCGGTCATCCCCTACGACCCGGTCCGCGACATGGTCGTCCTGATCGAACAGTTCCGCGGCGGCGTATTCGCCGCCGAGGACCCCTATCCCTGGAGTACCGAAATCGTCGCGGGCATCGTCGAACCGGGCGAATCGCCGGACGAAATGGCGCGGCGCGAAACCCTGGAGGAGTCAGGCTGCGTGATCGGGCGGCTGGAGCAGGTCATGGAATTCTATTCCAGCCCTGGCGGCTCCACGCAAAAGGTCGTGATGTTCTGCGGCGAGGTATCGTCGGACGGCGTCGAGGGCATCTACGGGCTGGCGTCGGAAGGCGAAGACATTCGCGCCTTCGCCTTTCCGGCCGGCGAGGTTCTCGATCTGGTCGGCAACGGTACAATCAACAACGCGGTCGGGATTGTCGGGCTGCAATGGCTGGCCATGAACAGGGCGTCATTGCGTCGCCGATGGACTTGACCGTGGCGATCGTGAAATGCTTGAAAGGCACCGATAGTGCGCCTTGGTGCGGGAAACAGCGTCCCGCGAACATTCAGACAGCGAGAGACGATAACATGGACGTTCGGGACGGACTGATCGGCAGCATCGGCAACACGCCGCTGATAAAACTGCGCAAGGCCTCAGAGGAAACCGGCTGCACGATCCTCGGCAAGGCGGAGTTCCTCAACCCCGGAGGATCGGTCAAGGACCGCGCGGCCATGTATATCATTCTGGACGCCGAAGAACGCGGCGTGCTGCAGCCCGGCGGCGTCATCGTCGAGGGCACGGCGGGCAATACCGGTATCGGCCTGGCTCTGGTCGGCAATGCGCGCGGCTATCGCACCGTCATCGTCATTCCGGAGACCCAGTCGCAGGAAAAGAAAGACATGCTGCGGCTCTGCGGTGCGGAGCTCCGGGAAGTTCCGGCCCTGCCGTACAAGAATCCGGACAACTACGTCCATGTGTCCGAACGGCTCGCGGCCGAACTGGCCAAATCGGAACCGAACGGCGCCCTGTGGGCGAACCAGTGGGACAACCCCGCGAACCGCGGCGGGCATTACAAGTCCACCGGCCCCGAAATCTGGCGCCAGACCGACGGCGCGGTGGACGGGTTTACCTGCGCCATTGGCACCGGCGGCACCTTTTCCGGGATCGCCGATTTCCTGAAGGAACGGAACAGCGCCATTGTCGCCGCCGTGGCGGACCCGCCGGGCGCCGCCATGTACGCCTATTTCACGAGCGGCGAATTGAAATCGGAAGGCAGTTCGATCACCGAAGGCATCGGCCAGGGCCGCGTCACCGGCAATGTGAAGGACGCCCGCGCCGACACGGCTTACCTGATTCCCGATGCGGAATCGGTGCAGATATGTTTCGACCTGCTCAACTACGAAGGGCTGTGCGTCGGCAGTTCCAGCGGCGTGAACGTCGCCGGCGCCATACGCCTGGCCAGGGAGCTTGGCCCGGGCAAGACAATCGTCACAATCCTGTGCGATTCCGGTACGCGGTACATGTCGAAACTGTTCAATCCCGCCTTCCTGCGCGAGAAGGACCTGCCTGTCCCGACATGGCTGGAAGCCAGATGATCACGGAGGAGCTGTTCCGGGCGGATTCGTACCTGCGCGAATGCGACGCCACGGTTATCGGCGTCAATGACCGTGGCGGAATCATCCTCGACCGAACGGTCTTCTACCCGACCGGCGGCGGCCAGCCCGGCGACACCGGATTCCTGGCGCCCGCGAACGGGGAACCGATCCGCATCGTCACCACGGTAAAAGGCGACGGCGACGAAAACGTCGTCCATGTCGCCGCGGAAGGCAGTGACCTTCCGGCGCCCGGCGAAAGCGTCACGGCGCGGCTCGACTGGGCGCGGCGCTATGCCCATATGCGGATGCATACCTGCCTGCACCTGCTGTGCGCCGCCATACCCTTCGGCGTGACCGGCGGCAGGATCGGCGCCGACAAAAGCAGCCTCGATTTCGACATCGGCGACGGCAGCCTGGACAAACCCGTCATCGAAGCAGAGATCAACCGCCTCGTCGCGGCGGACCGCGCCGTTGCCGCCCGCTGGGTCGATGAGGCGGAACTCGACGCCAATCCGGAAATGGTGCGCACCATGTCGGTCCAGCCGCCCCGGGGCTCCGGCAGCATAAGGCTGCTCGAAATTGCCGGTGTGGACCTGCAACCCTGCGGCGGCACCCATCTCGCCCGGACCGGCGAGGTCGGACGCGTCCAGGTCGGCAAGATCGAAAACAAGGGGAAACGCAACCGGCGCGTCAATATTATACTGGCGGGACCATGAACCTGCATGAGACTGGAAGGCAGAGATGACTTATGCCAATCCCGACGCCCTGATTGAAACCGGCTGGCTCGCCAGTCACCTCAACGATCCGCATGTCAAGATACTCGACGCCAGCTACCACCTGCCCGGAACCGGGCGTGACGCCGAGACGGAGTTTACACAGCGGCATATTCCCGGCGCCATGCTGTTCGATATCGAGGATGTGCGGGACCGGGACAATCCCTTCCCGCATATGCTACCCGACGCCGGCCAGTTCGGTGCGCAGATGGAAACGCTGGGTCTGTCCAATGACGACCTGATCGTCATATATGATGTGCACGGCGTCCGCACCTCGCCGCGCGCCTGGTGGACCTTTCGGGTCTTCGGTCACGAAAACGTCGCCATCCTCAATGGCGGCCTGCCGAAATGGCTGAACGAACAACTGCCGGTTACCGACGATATTGCCGATCCGCCGCGCGGGACCTTCCGGGCGACCCTCAACCCGGCGCTCGTCCGCGACATTGACCAGATGCTCGCCAATCAGGAAACGCGGCGGGAACTCGTCGTCGACGCCCGCCCCGCGGGACGGTTTGTCGGCACCGTGCCCGAACCCCGCGAAGGGTTGCGCGGCGGCCATATGCCCGGTTCGGTCAGCCTTCCGGTTGAAAACTTCATCGACGAATCCACCAAGACCTTCCTGCCGGCGGACGGCATCAAGGCGGCGCTGGAAAACCAGCGGATCGACTATCGGAAACCTGTGGTCGCCACATGCGGTTCCGGCGTCGCCGCGTGCCTGATTTCCCTCGGGATGTACCTGATCGGCAATGAAACCGTACCCGTTTACGACGGGTCCTGGTCGGAATGGGGCGCGCGCGACGATACGCCCGTCGAATAGCGGACCGGAACAGAATGCAGATACGACCGATCCGCGATGGCGATACGGACAACGTCATCGCCCTGTGGCGGCAATGCGGCCTTCTGCGGCCGTGGAATGACCCGGTCGCCGATATCCGCCTTGCCCGCAATACGCAAAGCGCCGAAATTTTCGTCGGCGCCTGCGAGAACGATGTCATTGCCGCTGTCATCATGTGCGGCCATGACGGCCACCGCGGATGGCTGTATTATCTGGGGGTGGCACCGGAACGGCATCGACAGGGGCTTGGCAAAGCGATGGTCGGACATGCGGAAGGATGGCTGCGCGACCTTGGCGTGCCCAAACTGGAACTCATGATCCGCAATGCCAACGCGGACGTGGCGCGGTTTTACGAATCCATGGGATACAGGACCGAACCGGTCATTACCATGTCGCGCTGGCTGCACCGACCGGCGGACGCGCAGGATGACTGACGGCGCGGCAGCCCCCCTGCGGGATATCACCATCACGTCACTGGAGATGCGCGCCCGGCCGAAACGGGCCGGCGCCCGCCCGCCCCTGTTCAAGCGGCCGGTCATGCTCCTGCGGGCCGAACGACCGACGCTGTCATTCTATCGCTACCTCTACAACACCATCGGGCGCGACTGGTGCTGGTACGAGCGACGGCAGATGGACGACAACGCCCTCGCGAGAATCATCCACGATGACAGCGTCGCGGTCTATGTCCTTTATGTCGGCGGCGTTCCTGCCGGATATGTCGAAATTGACAGCCGCCGGCATGTCAGTGTCGAAATCGCGTATCTCGGCCTCATGCCGGAATTCGTCGGCCGCGGCCTGGGCCGCTATCTCGTCAACTGGGCGGTCGATACCGCATGGGACATGAACCCGGAACGGGTATGGATTCACACCTGCAACCTGGACCATCCGGCCGCCCTGCTTCTCTACCAGAAAGTCGGCTTTACGGTATTCAATCAGGAGAAAATCGCCATTCCGGACCCGAGCGCCATGGTGTGCTTTCAAAACTAGAATCCGTATTCCATGATAAATTGCAAGGGGCTGTATATCGGCGAATTGCCGCCGCTTCACCTGGCATCTTTCCCAGGGCAACGAATCCAGGTTAACGATCCATGGTTCCGAGGATTGATGCCAGGA